>QHYS01000331.1 GCA_003223325.1 Acidobacteriota bacterium | reverse complement strand
TGCTGTCGCGAGCTCAGTTGCTCACTTACCTACAGACACATGCAGAATTGCGCGGTTAGAGGGTATCGGGGTGTGTTCCCGCGCACTCCGTTGGTCGTGTTTGCTCCCTCTGTTTTATCGAACGCGCGCAGAAGACCTTGCTCGCCTTCCCTCCTCCGCGCCAACGCGCATCCGATAAACCCGCTAAGCACCGTCAGCTTGCCCCCCATTTGCAAATCCAATACGCCGGCGCTGGACAGCGCGATAGAACCAAATCCACGCCGCTCGAAACCAATGACGCCGCATGGGCTTGAGGGCGAAACCAGCGAGAATCGCCGTAGCGAAGTTCATTACGATAATGACTTCAAAAACAGGAATCCAGGAACCGCTTGCTTGGTGCAGAAGCGCGGCGATCGGGCCACCAAGAACCGATCCTAGGCCCTGTGCGGTATACAGGAGGCCGTAATTGGACGTGGCATGCTTTGACCCATAGGTGTCTGCTAACGTCGACGGAAACAGAGAGAAAATCTCGCCCCAGCCGAAGAACACCACGCCGGACATGAGCACAAATGTGGCAGCGTCTGTCCGTGTCAAGATCCAGATCGTCATGGCCAGCCCCTCTAGAGCAAACGCAATTACCATCGTGTTCTCACGGCCGATGTGGTCGGATACCCATCCGAAGAATGGGCGAGTGAGGCCGTTGGCAAAGCGATCGATCGACAACGCGAGGGGCAGGGCCGGAAAACCAAACACCAGGACATCGGCCATGCCAAAGTCCCTGGTGAATGCGCCCATTTGCGAGACTACCATCAGGCCGCTCGTCGACATCATGGCCATCATCACAAACAAAAGCCAGAAGATTGGAGTGTGGAGCATTTCGGCGGGCGTGAAACTACGAAACGATCTTTGCTTTTGGGATGGCGCCCACTCCGTGAGTTCACACTGTGCTAGTTGCCACGATCCCTCCGGGCGCTTGAGCCCCTGTGCTGAGATCAGCCCCACAACGCCGAAAATCACGCCGAAATCTAGGAGGGCGCGATGATAATCCGATGTTCTGATCACCTGAGAAATAGGAAAGGTAGTCAGAATAGCTCCGAAGCCGTAACCCGCAGCGACAAGGCCCGTGGCCAGTCCACGCCTGTCAGAAAACCACTGCGCCACGTGGCAGACGGTTCCGACGTAGATGATGCCGGTCCCCATCCCGCCCAGTACCCCGTATGTGAGGTAGAGCCCGGTAATCGTGGCCGCGCCAGAGGCCAATGCCCAACTTAGCCCAGTCAGAATCGCGCCTGTGGACAGCAAGATGCGGGGACCAAACCGGTCGATCAAGAGACCCTGCCACGGGGACAGAAAAGTTTGCAGGACTATTAGAAGTGAGAACGTCACCTGGATCTCGGCGAGGCTTACCCCGAGCGAGTCTGTCAAGGGTTTGGTGAACAGGGCCCACACATACTGAGGACTCGAAATTGCCATCATACACAGGAGCCCGAGTACGAGCTGGATCCACCGATCGCCGCAGCGCCCAGTGCCGGGTTCGCCACAAGGCAGCGGTTTCCCCATTTTTCTGTGATTGAACTCCCGACTCTTTATTCCACCAAACGCATTCATCGCAGCGTCAGATCGCAGTGTGCGTGAAATCAAGGACCGACACAACTCGCAAAATCCAACATTACGTCGGCCCGCTGTCGTTCGTATCGACCTGCCTACCCTTTAACTATAAGTTCCGAGGTCTACCGCAATGCAACAACACCTTTGTCAGCCCCAGAATAGGGGAAGGCATCTCTTCGGAATCTGGCCAAACCACGCGATTCAGCGATTGCGCCTTGGGAAGGTCCGGGCTGCAATGATCAGGGAGGATGCTTTGAGGGCCCAATGAAGCATTGCGTTTGCCCTTGGTGGCTTGGATACTGCGTCGCCGCGGGCAAAACCCTGCCGAGATTCTGGCTCCACACGTTCGCGAAGGAATGACCGTCCTCGAACCCGGCTCAGGCATGGAGTCTTTTACGCTGGATCTAGCTCGCCTCGTCGGGATCTCGGGCCGCTTAGTCGCCGTGAACGTTCAGCCGAAGATGCTTGACCGACTGAAACGCCACGCTGTCGAGGCTGGCTTGCTCAACCGCAGACGCCCGTATCGTTTCGCCTGCCTCAATGGGCATCAGCAACTTGCACCGATCAATCGATTTCACCCTTGCGTTCGCCGTGGTACATGAGTTCCCGGATACTGCTCGTTTTTTTCGCCGAAGTTAGCGCAGCCTCAGAATTGGGCGCCTTGCTTCTACTCGCGGAACCCAAGGGCCACGGGAAAGTTTCTGAGTTCGACTCTGAGCTGAGAGCCGCCTCTCAGGTTGGCTTCAATTTAGTCGATCGCCCCTCCATCAGCCACAGCGAGGCCGCACTGCTGAAGAAGAGTGACGATGGACCAGACCGGATTGGTAGGCCCAAGTGAAGCCTAACTCCCGTGTCTGATTTCTCTAGGAATGTGGCCCGGCCGCTAAAAGCTAGTCACCGAGGATGCCGTTTATCGTTAGCCTTCCACCCTGACAAACTAATGGTCTTGGTCAGTTTGAGCGATTACAGCTACATTTCGACAACTAGGCAAGCCATAAATGCGGCTTCCTCCGGCAACTGGGGAAGACCATATTCCCTTTCTTGCTGTACGGCCGCCGCTCGGTCTTCTGTGATGGACCAGCTACGCGTCTCCTCACTGCAATCACGTCTTCCGGCGGGACATCTGGTCACATAGTTATAGTTAGGCTCGGCAGCGGGGAACGGCTATGCCGCCACTGTGGCAAGGTTATGGTGGCAATGTCGGCGCGAGCGATTCCGGCCCCAAACTTGCGGCGTTCCGCCTCGGACGAGCCCGCGGTCAACGTCGCGCCCCGGTCGCTTGCGGCCGGAGGAGATTTTTGAGGTCTAACTGGTTTACGTCCGTGATGATTTTCGCATACGCGCGGGTGGAGGCCGCCAATCCGGTTGGCGGAACAACCTCGGCGGTTTCGCGATCGGAATGCCAATACAGGTTCCCTTCAATCATCTGGAGGGACGGAGCAAGTTGGTAAAAGGGGCCCATCTCGCCCCCAGCCGAAGGCTCCGGCTCGGCATAGGTGGCGACTCCGAATGCGTCGTAAGCTTTGACGACGATCTGTTCCAGCTGCGTGCTGCCGCCCACGTACCATCGGAGCGGTACGGTCGTGTTGGTCCTTCGAATCACTCCTCCCCTATATACAAGCTGCTCGGCGGAGGTGTGCTCGCAGTTAATGATCAACGCCGTCTTGGCGAACATCTCTTTGTGATCAGCGAGCCAGTGGCCCGTCAGGCCGCTGTTGTCGTGGTGCCCGCTGGTCCCTAGAAAGTGAATGGTGCGGCGGCGCTGCTCTCTGGGGATTCTGGCGAAGTACTCCGCCAGCCCCAGCATAGTTGCCACACCCGAGGCATTATCGGTGGCGCCTTCGAACCATCCGTCGCGGTGAGCGACCACAAAAATGGTTTCGTCGCTGGTTCCCGGCAGAGAGCCCCACACCGTCGAGGTCTTCAAATTGGGTATGGTCCTCACGTCGAGGTGGACTTTGACGCGCGGCGGCTGGCCGCCCCGCGACTGACCGATCAGATCGCGGATCGCGACTCCGTCCTGCAGACCCAGCGAGAACGTAGGAACCGTGCTGCCGACCGGGTAGAACTGGGTTCGCAAATTGCCGGGTAACCCCACGATCACGAAAATCGCGGCGGCGCCGCGATCACCGATGCGCTTGATGGCATAGTCGGAAATCGGAGCCTGGCGCGATGTATAGTCCGCGCTGTAAAAAAAGACCGCTTTTCCGCGGAGGTCGCGCGCAGCGAGATCACCCTCGCTTGCCAGGGCGACATCCACCGCCTCCAGGTCGAGGCCGCTGGGGGGCGTGCCGGGGCTCGTGGAGGTGGGTTGCGCGGTTTCAAGCGCGATAGTTTTTCCATTCGCTGATGCGGCAACCGACCATGATGCGGGCATCCACTGCGGCGGCAGATCCAGCGATTGTTCGCGCACGTCCGAGAGGCCGATCTTGAGGAACTTGTCCAGCAGCCACTGGGCGTTCTCTGCGTCTGCTTCAGTTCCGGTGATGCGTCCCCAGAATTGAGGATGGCCGTGATCCCGGTAGCGGCGGGAAATCGCGGTTAAGTCCTCGACGTATTGCTTGAGATGCTTGCCGTCAATCGACAGGTATTCCTGCTCGGCTGGCAGCAAGCGCCAGCGCAGATAGGAGTCTTCCGGCACATAAAGGGCCTTGGCCGGCTCCTGAGCGGAAGCAACCGAGGTCACCCAGACAAGTGAGAGCGCAAGAAACACCATGCTTTTCACCACGTCGAGCCTCCCATGTCCAATTATCTGAATAGATTTCCGATTCGTACTTCAGTCTCGCGCATCCTACGCTTCGACGGCGCTAGACACAATGACTCTGTGGGCCAGAGGTAGGATGGTTTTCAAGCAAGCGTGGGTAGCAAAACCCGATCGGAGCTCGGCCTCGTCCCCTTCCATTCGAGAGACTGGCTCTAGCTCCTGGTATTTGCCAACGCAGTGCGCATTCGCAACTGGCGTCTTCGCGCTAACCGAACTCTTTGTGGGAAATCTCAAAAGGCAAAAAAGCCGCGTCATCATTTTCTATTGGAGTGGTTCTGCCGGAAGCTAAACTTGATGCTAAGCTTTCATGGTCGTATGCCGGCGAGCTTCAGGCGGATCCGATATAACCCTGTGCGAGCGGTGAGATAGAGGGTCTTGCCGTCAGCGTCGCCAAACGTGAGGTTCGCCGGAAGCTCTGGCGTCCTTACAGTCCCCAAGTGCTTGCCCTCGGGCGACATGATCCAGAAGCCACCCGGGCCGGTGCAATAGATGTTCCCTTTCTGGTCGACTTTCATGCCGTCGGGGACGCCAGGCGCCTTATCCGCGCTCATGTCAATGAAAACCTTCCCATTGGCAATCGTATCGTTAGGTCGAAGCTCGTAGCGCATGATGAGCTTGCGGGTTGTATCGTTTACGTACAAGTATTTCTCTCCGGGTGCAAACGCAATACCATTTGGAGTTGCAAAGGTCTTCTCCAGCAATTGAAGCTTGCCGTCCTTCAGCAAATACACCCCATTGAAGGGCAATTCCTTCTTGGGATCATCGTCTCTCTTACGCAGGCCAGCGCTAGGATCGGTGAAATAAAGCGCACCGTCCGACTTGAAGACTAAGTCATTCGGGCTGTTCAGACGTTTCCCTTCAAACCGATCCGCCAGCACTGTGCGCTTTCCATCTTTCTCTATCCGCACCACATCTCGATCGCCATGCGCGCAAAAGACGACCCTTCCCTGCCGGTCTAGCGTCACACCATTCGAGCCGATGAGCGTGACCACTGCCTGGCCGTTGTTGTTTTGTGATCCGACATCGGAAGGATCGCTCCCCGTAAATCCGCTTGGCTTGAGAAAAACGGAGAGGTTTCCATCTGGTGTCCATTTGTTGATGACATTGGCGGGAATGTCGCTGAAGAGTAGGTAGCCGCCTTGACGAACCCACACGGGTCCCTCAACGAACCCAAAGCCGCCCACCAGCCGCTCCACCCTCGTATCGGTGGAAACGATCTGGTCGAGCGCGGGATCGAGTCTCAGGACCTCATTGGCGCCCTGTGCTTGGATTCGGAGCACCGCTAGGAGCACCGCGGCGGCGAGCCATCGGCCTCGTACGCTGCTTTTCATGACGCTATCCCCTTGCGCGGGCCGGGGAGTAATAGGGCGCTGAGCCACTTACTATATGCCAAAAAGGTTTGCTTAAGCGAATCAATCGGCTATCCGTTTTTCGGCCTGTACTGCCAGCCGTAATCGCTACAGCCAGCGCTTTTGAAATTCCTATGTTCTTGCATACCGACACCCGTTTGTAGGTTTCAGGCATGGCGTCACTTGGTCTTCGCAGCAGTTTTCTTCCGACGTTCGGCCCACCGTTTCTTCATCAATTCGGACAGCCTTCTTCGAGCAGCTACGCTGAGTCTATTAGCCGACTTTGCCTTGGCAGTCCTCTTGGCGGGTGAGGACCTAGTGTCTTGCTTAGGGTGTGAAGTTGAGTTGGTGCCTCTCAGGATATTGCGGGCAGAGGTGAACCTCGTAATCTCGAATCTATCTCGCGCACGATTCTTGCTGTGTCCACTTGAGTTGTCCCCTCCGTGAGGATGACGAGCGCACTGCGACTCTTATTCTTGCAGTCCGACCGTGAATTATGTGACACCTCATCCTAGCAGAAACTCACCGCAGGAAATCCGAAGAAAACAGGTACCAGCTAGAACGATCGGTAACGACGACGCGGCTCCCGCTCAAAGCTGCAATCCACAGCTTGCTTTGTTGTTCGGAAGCTGACCATTCATGGAAAGATTTTGTGCAGATGCGTTGCCCATGTTGCGGGGACAGGCGAACAGAAGTGCTCAAGACCGTTTATCGCGGTCACAGCTCGTATCGTCACCGGAGATGCCTAGGCAGTTGCTTTCCCGGCTTCGCAGACACTTACCAACCAGTCCCACCGCGAGCAGAAAGAGCGCTGCGAAATCCACGCCGGCCACTTGCAGGAGGCGCTGCATTTCTCGAGTGGGCACCAATGGCTTCAGGACCATCAGCGATAACGCTACATACAGAGCAGTACGAACCCATGCCGGCAGATCTGCATCGTCGTAAAGAGCGGCGACCGCAGCGGCGATAGGCCACAACAAGATCACTAGATCGCCTATCTGTGTAAAAGGTTGCAACAGTAATAATGCGCAAAACGCGATCGAAGAGGTCGTCAGGTCCTCGCATTGGGATTTGCGGCGGGCCAGAAGGAGCAGTCCGATGTAACCTGCCGCAGCCAGGATCAACCACAGCAGTTCCACGACGCGGGGATCAAAGGTCGCAAGGTTTAGCTTGGGGTAATTCGAGTCCGTCAACCCCGCATAGTTGAGTGACACAAGGAAGCGCATCAGTACGCTATGCAAAGATTGGCTGGGGAAACCGATTACAGCAGGCTCTCCTGCGGTAGTAGCGATGCCAAATTCCTGATTTGCCCATTGATGCAGCAGCGACGCGTTTGTGTGCCAACCGAAGTAACTCGCTGGAAGCAGCGTCAATCCAGCGCTGAATGCAAGAGCCAGGCTGGCGACTGCAAGTCGTCTTCTTACCATCAGGTAGGGTACGAAGAACAAGGGCCAGACCTTTACACTGATCGCCAGAGCCAGAGCGAAAGCAGCCAGGACCGGCCACTCGTCAAGACACAGAAGTGCGGCGGCAACCAGAGCAAAGATGAAAAACTGGACATTGCCGTAGTGAAATTCCACGACCAGGTAGGGCAATGCCGGAAGGATGGAGAGAAATTGCAGACCAAGGGGGCGCATTCGAAGGCGGAGAACCAACGCCCGGCCGAGAAAACCGAGCACCCCGAACTTGAGCGCGGCCCAAACGATGGCAGCCAATCGCAGAGGCAAGAGAGCGAACGGAATAAAAAGAACCAGGAACACAGGCGGATAGCGATAGATTTGCGGCCATCCCATGCCGCTTTCAGGACCATATATGGGTCCCGTTCCGCTCAGCATCTTGCGCGCGCCGTAATGATAGACGGGAAAATCCACCGAGCGTCGTGACGCGACGTAGCCGAGCAGGGCGGTGATGCCCAGAACCAGCGCCGTTATTAGCGCGCGAAGGAGAAGTTTGGAGCTGATAGACGGGCAGAAGGAGGGCCGCTCAGCCAACGACGGACGTGCGTTGTGCGCGCTGGCAGTAACGAAACGCCCAAGTCCCCGAAAAGAATTCAAATCTGCTATACCCGGATTGCGAAACGAGTTTCGCGACCCAGGCTCTCCGACTGATGGTCCTAGTCTTAGGGCCGACAGACTTCAAGTCAATAGGCATCCGGTTGTGGATCCCGTCCAATGATTGTTGCCTAATCTCCAGTAGTGGCCTTATGGGAACGTGGGGCGTCCTTCGCTGCAACGCCCTCGGCAGAAGACCCTAGAGAACAAGCACCGAGGAAGCGACGATCACCACCCGATACTCAGGAAGCCAGCCGTGACAAGCGTGGAAGACTAATACAGTCCTACCTTTGTAACCCGCCGCAAATCCATCATCATGCTTTGTTGTCCGTGCTTATGTGCCCGCAACTGCCCGACGCCCCCGATGCCTACTAAGATTAAGCGCTCCGCTGGCAAAAGATACGGCCGTGCTGGCAGCCTGCAGTATCCACCAGTTTCGCCGTATCCATTCATGCTTGCTAGTCATCATGTGGCGGCTGAGAAGATCGAAAATCGTGGGGCCAATCTGAACTGCAGCATAGAGCGAAGCATTTCCCGCAACTGGCCGCAGAAGCGGATCCAGCTCCCGCGCATTATACTGAGATAAAGCGCGGCGAGTGGTCCACGCATCGAAGGCGGCCCCGCTATGCTCAGCAATGCTGAGTCCCAGCCACATCCTGCGAGTGTGATGATCAGGAAATATCTTGCGTGGAGGCGAGTTGATGATTATTGGAGATGTGCCAACGGTGGCGAAAACAGTACGCACATCCGGCGCGCCACGGAGCGGGGAGGCAGGCTCAGGTACCAAACGTTCCGGCAGGAAAGCAATCGGTTTCTCATTGCTTTCGGCGACTGCTTGCTGCGGCGCAATGGTTCCGGGTCCAGAAGTTTCCGTAATGTCTACGAATTCTGCATTGATAGGGGCCGTTGCGCCTGCGACGACGAGAGCTTGGCTCAAGACATTTATCGCTTGTGGGTCGCGCTGTACAGTACCTGACCCCGCGTTGCCAAGTGGCGATTGTTGAGCCCACACTGGGAATACAAACAAGGCGACGGTGGGGCACACCAGTGGCGATAATTTCATAATTCCCCCTGAGCCAAGAACGCCTCCTGGCGACGGGATCGAACAGTAGGGCCGATTAGCAACGTATTGGCTATCCACTAACGGCTAATGTCCCGGCAGCGTATTCGTATGAATCTGGTATGCCAATACGGGAGTGGCCTTAGCGTCGATAGCTATGTTACCTAGACTTACGTAGCTCTTTAGTACTGCCCTCTGAACGCATCCTTGAAAGAACGAGGTAGTTGTAACATTCGATGATTTCTCTCTGCCTCATGGTGCCGTATCAATCCACGAAGCAATCCATTCCACGAACCAATGTGCCGTGTGTCCGCAGGACCGCCAGAATTTTCTCTTCGCCACTCCATAGCGCTCCACAGCTTCACGTGACTTAGTCTAGTGACTAGACTAAGTGGGTTGGAGGGATAATGAAGCAAGTCAACGTTCACGAAGCTAAAACTCAGCTATCAAAGCTGCTTCGGCAGGTTGCCACTGGCGAAGAAGTATCTATCGCGAACCGAGGTGTGCCGGTGGCACGGCTCGTGCCGGTTTCCTCAAGTAAGCCCAAGCGCAATCTTGGGGCATATGGCAACACCATCAAGATTGCTGATGACTTCGACGCTCCGTTGCCAAACAGCATTCTGGACGCATTTGAGGGAGTGCAATCTAGGTTCTAGGAAGAGAAAGAAATCATGAAGTACCTCGTGGACACCGGCGTACTCATTCACAGTCTGATCGCACATCCTAAACTGAACCGCCAAGCGCTTGAATTGCTTGCGGATGATTCGTCGCAGTTATACCTGTCGGCCGCGAGTTCGTGGGAAATTACCATCAAAGCTGGTACCGGAAAACTGATCCTGCCACAGCGGCTCTTCGAATTTGTGATCCAGGCGATTCGATTAATGTCCCTGCATTCCCTGGATATTACGCATAGCCATGTAGCGGCCTTGGAGAGGTTGTCGAATTATCACCGGGATCCGTTTGACCGAATGTTGATCGTTCAAGCGCGGTCGGAGGGGCCGGTATTGTTGACGGCCGACCACAACCGTTTCCGAAGGGAACAACTGAAGGGAAAAGCGAAGAACTAAACGGTTTCTCTACGATCCGCGTTTAGCAAATAAAAATACGAAAGTTCAAACGTACAGGGTTTCAAGCCGATTTGGAAATTGGCTGAGGACAAAGAGCCGTATTCGAGTGGCAAATGAAAATCAATTTGCGTCAGGAGGTTGCCATGTGGGCGCTCGGTCTGCTTTGGACTGGGCTTGCTCTTTTCAGGGCTTCGTGAGTGTGGCCACAGACGTGAATGCCATGCTTGCTTTCCTGGCTATCGTGCTGTTGCTGCTAGTTCCGATATGCCTCATAATCTTTAAGTTCTGCGCGACCGCAAAAAGCCGAGTTGACAACTACAGTCCCGATGTGGGGTATGGAACTAATCAGGGCCGGCGCGCTTCTGCTTTTGGCTGCTTCACTTTTTTCTTAGGTTGCCTCTTCAGCCTATGCACTTCCTCCAAGGCGCGAATTCTACCGCCAAACAATATCTAAGCTGTCTTCTCAGGAAACAAGCCGGGCATCCAGCGTGACGCGAATGCTGCCGGAAAAACCAGCCGCAGCGGCGCACGCGAGCTCTCGGAGGCGAGCGCACCCCTCTTGACCAGTGCTGACACAATGCGCCGCGCATGGCGTTCGCCGGAACCCACGACGCCGGCGGCCTCGCCGCGCGGCAGTTCTCCACGATACAGCACCGCTGCGAGAATATTGCCTGACTTGGGCAGCAGGGCGCCAAGCCTGATTTCTTCCTCCGCCCACAGCAGGATGCGCTCCCGGAAGTGGTCCGGTTGCATCAGCTTTTCCATGAATGTGACTTGGTCGATGCACGTTCTTAAGAAGAAGTCTGCAAATTTCGTGAGCGCCTCTTCACTCAGGTTCCCACGGCCATCAAGATCGTTGCGCCTCGTCCGGTCACAGGCAGCCATGTGTCCCTTGTAGGCCTCAACATTCCGCGCGAGCCCGCGCGCTACCGACCAGACGGCACCGGTGTCGAGCGTCTCCAGCAGAGTCGCATGCGACATCAGACGCGCAACGCGGCCGTTGCCATCGACGAAGGGGTGAATCCAGGCGAGGCGATGATGTGCCCCCGCCGTTCCCAGGATGGACTCCGTTTTGCCTAGACTGCCATAAGCCTCCTCGAAGCGCTCTAGGAAACGCGGCATGGCACCGGGGCTGACGGCGATGTGGTTGCCAACTTTTACATCGCGCCTACGCAATTCTCCGGGAACGACACGTACACGCTCTTTCGTGATCGGATCCTCCACCCATAGCAAATCCTCCGGCAGCAGTTCACAGAAACGACGATGAATTTCGCGAATCCCTTCGGTTGTCACACTGTGCCCAGTGAGGCCGCCACCGTCGATCCATTTTTGTACGGTGATATGCGCTCTAGCTTCGAGTTGCAGGTTGCGCTTGCGGGGATCGTTGCTGTAGTCGTTTTTCAGTGCGCGCTCAATGTCTATGGGGTGGGTGTCGTGGCCTTCGATCAGGTTGCTGTAGTAGCAGTTCATCGCACGCACCAGATCAGCCAACGAGGCCACCAGGCTTTCGGGCAAGCTTCGGCGAAATCCTGCCGACAGTTGTGCAAGTTCGACAGCGAGGTCGATCAACCGCTTGCGGTGGTGCGAGTCTTCCCCAATAAGCAAAGGCTCCATCTCCGCAACCGATTCCCCGCGGTCTTCTGCCACTCTCAGGTCCGCTGTCATGTCCGCATATATGTCCGCTTTAGGACCTAGCTTACATCCTTGTATATCATGTAGTTGTATGTCGCTTCAACGATGACGCACAGCCTATTATGAGTCCTGTACTAAGTCCCCTATCCTATATGCCGAATCTGGCCGCAAGCTCTAGGCAGACCACAAATTGTGTATGGGACATAAGTTCGGCTACCACCAGAGCCGTGCATCCCCACCATTCTGATCTTGTTCGCGTTGAGGACGAGCTGGTACAGGTAGTGAAAGAACGCGCTGAGACAGCAGCCGTCTAACGAGACCATGCGGCAATTGAGTCGGTCGTCTGCGGAGAATGCGACCGTCGCCCTGGGGAGGGACTTACGCCGTTTCCATTCCGCCCTTGTTTCCCGCAGTTGAATAACAACGGGCTCCCACGGCAGTGTCGGGCTCTAGTATCGCGGACGTGCGCGTTGACACAGAATTCCAAATCGGCGCACAGGAAAAAATGGCAACAAGGAGCGATGAACACAGTCTTGGCCACCTTGCCCCTCGGAGAGATTCGAGGCCGGTTTTGGTGCAGGTAAATGGCGCCTAATATGACCACGATATAATGACCATAGCTGTTGAGGAGTCGCGGAATGACCTTCAAAACAAATTGTCTTGCGGTGATGGACGAGGTTCACGCCAAGCACGAGAGTAAACATGGCAAGCCGGTAGCGAAGCTCGTCCCTGTCAACACAGACAAAGACGAAATCTATAATTTCCTCGTTGGTACAGGCGACGTCGTTTCGCCCACGATTTCCACTTATCAGAACCTGGCAAGGTACGAGTTTGCTGCCATCCACGACAGCCCTACGGGATTCAAAGTGATTCAGTTCGCAATACGGTCGGCGAGTAACGCGACGCTGAGCGCATAAGGGTGAGCACAATTGTAGGCCAGCAGGGCATCGTAATTCTCGTAGAGGAGGAAACTGCGGCTTGAACCCGAAAGGAGAAAGGCAGGGAAATTGGCCTGTGAGAGGGGGCGACCGTGTGGCAGCCTAACACCGAGGCGCTGCCATTCGTTGAGGGGCAGCGCGACGCTCATGTCACGTGTAGCCTGGCAAGACCCGTCGCGTAGTGGCACACCTATTTCTCGGCCGCGCGGCACGATTACCTCGCGCCCCCAGCGCCGGCCCCTCACCCAGCCATGTTTATTAAGATAATTAGCGATCGAGGCAAAGATATCTGCAGGCGACTCCCAGATGTCACGGCGGCCGTCCCCGTCGAAGTCCACGGCATACTCGAGATAACTCGAAGGCATGAACTGCAGCTGCCCCATTGCACCAGCCCAGGAGCCACGCATCTGCTTGAGCTCGATGTCCCCTCGATTGAGGATATCGAGAGCGCCGAAAAGTTCCTGACGGAAGAAATCCGCGCGGCGCGGGTCCCAGGCTAGCGTGGTCAAGACCGGGACCGTGGGCTCCGTCCCGGTAAGACGACCGAAATTCGATTCGATGCCCCAGAGTGCCACAATGACGGGCGCCGGCACGCCGTAGGTTTTTGACACGCGCTCGAGCAGTGCCCGGTGGCGCTGAAGCATTTGCCGACCAGTCCTGACGGTGGACGCTCTCACACGGCTCGTGATGTACGCTTCGAGCGTCAGGACCGTTTCCGGCTGCTCTCGGTCGCGTTCGATGGATTCCACGAGAGGCTCGTCGATCCGTCCGAGCGCTTCTTCGACGACCTCCTGCCGGATGCCGCGCGCGAGCGCCTCGGCGCGAACACCGTCGAGCCACTCTGAAAACGAGGACCGTTCGTCTTGAGCGACCGCGTTCTGTGGGGACGCTTGGAAAGACAACAGCGCCGCGACGATAAGGAAGATGTGGCTGCGCACGCACACACTCTACAAGACCTTGATCAGATCCCGCCCTGGCAAGTTTTTGCCTCCGTTGCTACTGGTAATACCACGTCCCAGTGCGGTGCCATGCCGCTCATGGCACTAGCGTTTATGGCTGAGCCGGTAATCGATTCGCCACCAAATTCACACCATTGGACAAAAAGGTCGCCCTTGAATGCACCTATGAGTCTAAGTCCTGCAAATTCTGCAGTTGGCGCGCACCAGCCAAGAAGCAACCGACAGTTTGGCGCGACTGTTTTACGTCTAACGGGCGAGAGTCGGTTTAATCCAGGTTTAATCCTACCTTAATCTTCGCGTTCTTAGAGTCTTAGCCGCGAGTTGGAGCTCCAATTCGGATGTTCTCGATAATGCCCAAAGTTTGCGCAGTACAAAAACGAAGTCCTGAGGTACAGAGGAGGCATTTATGAAACGGTGTGCGTCTATGCTCGTATCGATTTTCCTGGGCGCCGTAGCGGCTTCGAGTGTGTTTGCCCAAGCTGAGTCAACCACAGCCGGGTCGCACGTTACCTCCAATCATGGCGCAAACTACAGCGTCCGCACCTTGCCGCTCCCCGATAATAATGCAGGCGATGTTTCCATGGACTACATCGGTTATGATCCGGGCACTAACTCCGTATGGGTGCCGGGAGGAAACACCGGCGCCGTCGATGTCGTGGATGCCGCCAGCGGTAAAGTGCGACAGATCCCGAACTTTCCTACAAAGGAAGTGGATTTCCGCGGTGGCAAGCGTACCCTCGGTCCTACCGCCGTCAGTATCGGTGAAGGGGAGGTCTACATCGGCAATCGAGGAGACTCGACCGTCTGTAGCTTCAACTCCCGCTCTTTGTCGCGCGGTGCCTGCGCCCACCTCGACTCCACGCCCGATGCCGTTGTCTTTGTGGCACCCACCAAGGAAGTCTGGGTTACCACCCCTGGTGATAAGTCCATCCGCGTGCTCGACGCCAAGACCATGGACCAAAAGGCGAAGCTTACCTTCGAGGGTAACCCCGAGGGATTTGCTGTGGACGCTGTGCACGGACGCTTCTATACCAACTTGGAAGATAAGGATCGCAGCCTCGCGATTGATTTGAAGACGCAAAAGACGATTGCGAACTGGAATCCGTCGTGCGGCAAGGAAGGCCCTCACGGCTTGGGGGTGGACCCGAAGGCCGGCCTATTATTTGTGGCCTGTAGCACCCTCGCGGAGGTGCTCGACGCCGGGCACGATGGCGCCATTCTCTCGATGCTTGATACCGGCGATGGCGTCGATGACATTTATTATTCGCCTGCCACGCACCTCTTGTATGTTGGTGCTGCTAAAGCAGCGAAACTTACCATCGCCCGCGCAGACGACAAGGGTCAACTTTCCATTGTTGCGCAGGTGCCCACCCGGGAGGGCGCCCGCAACGGTGTGCTCGACAAAAACGGAACTCTCTACCTGGCGCACTCGGCTATCGCAAAACTAAGCGCCCTCGTTGTGGTGTCGCCCGGCGGGAAGTGAGCTTATTCTGACCCGCATACGGAGAACGGCAGCTCATAGCGGTACAACAAATCGCCGCTCTGGTAAGACTTCGGGCGAAGAATACAATCTCTACGTTTCCATGAACGCCGGTCACCGCTACGGAGGCTGTGAAGACTGCATTTGAGTGGATAGTATTCGTGTTGCAGCATAGCCCGTTGAGGCTAAGAACTTCGTAAATTTTGACTCCCGCCGCTTTGTCTTTGTCGCGCGGAGCGGCGACGTAAAAGCGCTTGAGTTGCGACGCCAAAAATGCTGTGGACCCGACGGCCTGCTTGGACCATACGCAGATCTTCTCCTCAAACTCCAATACGACGCCAAAGCCGCCGAAGTGCGGGCCCGAATGGCTATGATTCCAACGGCTCAACAGAGCTCGACAAGTTAGCACTGCGTTCAAATCAACGCCCCGAAAGACTTTAGGTTTTGAGACTCCTGCAAGTAGACTTAGAGCTAGTGCCGCGCCGACCCATTGAGCACACACGGATTTTCGGTAAGTGGCTTAGCACCCACACTCTCTACGTCACCAGATAGCTGGTAATGTAGTTCAGGCCGCGGAGGACGACAAACACAATTCCCAGCATGTGATGCCGCTTCCGTGCCCTAGGATTTCCGGCCAGCACGCCGCGCCCCAACTGAATCATCACCACATAACACAGCAGGACCACGACGGAAACCGTTGCGTGGAACCAGACAAGAGGGCGTGTGCTTGCTACTACTTTCTGGACAGCATGTCGCGAATACTCGATATAGAGGAGCAGAGACAGGTCGATGAGGAAAGCCGAAATCATCAGCCGAATGTGAATTGCGTTCCGCCTTCTTCGTAGCCAGAGTCCCACCGCGACAACCACGAGCACCAGAGTTGATATTACATGTAGCATTTCAAGAAGGCCCTTGCTGTCCTCCACTCGAGCCAACTCTCTAATTGTATGTTCCGATTTAGCGGCTCGATGACCAATAATTGTACTCGCGTTTCTAGGTGGCACAGGAAGTCCACGACTAATATCCTTTGGAGTTGTGTGAGGGCAACCACGGTTTGTATGTTTGTATTGAAATCGTCCCCAGAATGGGGTCGAGCTTCCGGCGAGCGACATTGCCCGGTTTCAGAAAACGACACGCCTGTTTACGTCCTAGCTGCTTGATGACGCCGCTGCTAACGCTCCACATTTCGGCTGTGCAGAAACGCACCTCCCCATACGACGGCTCGCGAGCAGCCTTCCCGATCTGCTCAACGTCGTTGATCTCGGCGACGGAAGAACGGGAATTATTATCAATATGCATCATTTAGACAGCACAGAGCTTGATTTGGTGGAGTATCGCACATAGAGGGCATGCATGTAATGCAATCCATTGGCTGGGGCGAATGGTCGATCAAGGCCCATGGCTCAGGATGCACGAAAGAAGAGTGTGCCAACAGAGCGCACGAAGGTAATTTGGGTCCACGGCTCCTTAGCGAAGGGGTCGTTCAACACCCTTCCAAAGGAGATCAAACCCACTTGATCAGAGGGCATCGTCCTTCGTTTCGCGCGTCGCGAGCAGCGCAATTAGGGTCAAGACCGCTGCCGCAGAGAGATAGTAACCGACGTACTGCAGCCCGTAGGTCTTGGCGAGCCACGTGGCGATGTACGGTGCCAGCGAAGCGCCGAAAATTCCAGCGAAGTTGAACGTCAACGAACTGCCGGTGTAACGCACCGACGTAGGGAAAAGCTCGGATAGCACCGTGCCGAGTGGGCCGTAGGTCAGGCCCATCAAAGACAGGCCCACTGCCATCGTCATCACCGCCCCGAACGTCCCGGCGAGGAACATCGGCGCCATCATCAGACCGAAGACACCGATCGCCGAGGTCACACAGAGGAGTGTGCGACGACGCCCTCGTTCGGCCAGGATCGCGCTGATCGGAATGGTCAACGCGAACAACACGATACCCAACAACTGCATCACCAGGAACTTCTGGCGGCTATACCCGAGCGCGGTGGTGCCCCAGGACAGTGCGAAAACCGTCATCAGATAAAAGAGCACGAAGGTTGCAAGCGACACTAGGGTGCCCACCAGCAGCGCGCCGGGGTGCTCACGGAAGACCACCAGCATCGGTACCCTCACTCGCTCTCGCCGACTGAGGGCGTCGCGGAATACGGGGGTTTCGGTAATCGTCAGCCGCACGTAGAGGCCGACAAGCACAAGCGCGGCGCTCGCCAGAAACGGAATGCGCCAACCAAAGCCGAAGAATCGTTCATCGGTGAGCCACTTGGAAAGCACCAGGAACACACTCCCGGAGAAGATGAATCCGGCCGGCGCGCCGAGCTGTGGAAACATGCCGTACCAAGCGCGCTTCCCGGGCGGCGCATTCTCGACCGCGAGCAGCACCGCGCCGCCCCATTCGCCACCTAGACCCAAACCCTGACCGAAGCGACAGAGCGCGAGGAGCAGTGGCGCGGCCACGCCGATAGTGCTGTAGGTTGGCAGGGCGCCAATCGCGACTGTGGAGACTCCCATGGTGAGTAGCGCCGCAACCAATGTTGTCTTACGGCCGACGCGATCACCAAAGTGACCGAAAAGTGCCGAGCCGACCGGTCGTGCCAAGAACGCAATCCCAAAGGTCGCCAGCGACGCGAGTGTGGCGGAGGCTGGGTCAAACACAGGGAAGAACAACCGGGGGAAGACAAGTACTGCTGCGGTCGCATAGATGTAGAAGTCGAAGAACTCGATCGTCGTACCGATCAGACTGGCAAACAGTACCTGGCCGGGATTGTTGACGGCCAGGCCTGCGCTGGGGTAGTTCTGGCTAATCACAACGCCGATGTCAGGGGCTCACGCACAGGCCTTCAGCTTAACTCATGTACGCCGTAGCGAGTATTGCCCAGCTTGGAGACTGGCGCCGTCGAGCAATACCGAGAGTCGCAGGGCAGATTCTGAGTAGCGCCACAATGTTGACCCGAAATAAATCAACTCCCGAATGGGCGGTCACAACGGGGTTTTGCGCCGGTCACTGGTGACAGGAAACAAAGGACTTACGCGTTTGTTTCCTGGAGGAGTAGCCCGCCATCAAGGCACGCGGCACTTCTTTTAGACTTTTACTTATTATTAGCATCCACTACAAACAGATCACGGGAGCTACACCACGTGCCGTCGCGCAGATCCGCGACGGGAATCATTTGAGCGACAACAGCTTTCCGGGATCTACGCGCATCACTTCGTAATCGATGGCCCCATCAATCGAGCTGAACCAGTGCCCCGTGCCGGCCGGGATGATCACTACATCGCCGGCGCCCACTTTGCGGCTCACGCCATTTTCGAGTCCTGTTCCGCGCATACTGGGCCCGGCGAGTTCCTTTACCGTTTGGCTATCGGCCGGGAAGCGTTCGGGCTTGGTCAGCGTGCCGCCGGTCACAAGCGTGCCGGAGCCCGCCAGGATGTGATAGATCTCGGTCAGTTCGTCGTGTGCCACGGAAGTTTGGGCGGCTTTCGCCGAGCGATGTACCACGGCCACGCCGACGTTCAGATTACCAACGGCCACCGTCCGGATAGCCTGGTCGGTTACGCTGTCGGCGGGGGCTTTCTTGAGCGTCGCCTGGATATCGGCGGCGCCGATGTAAATTGCGGGCGCCGCGTTCCTATTGGTTTGCGTCTGCGCCGAAAGTGCGCACAGAATCAAGACACCGCCGAGAATCGTCTTTTGCATAGCCACCTCCTTATCTGCGCAAGTATATAGCAGAGGCGGCTTTAATGATCTGTGCTTAGAACGGACTGGACCAGAATCCGGACTAACTAATCCCGGTCGTCGCCCAAGGTACTTGTCCGGTTGTCGACCACCAATCTTGCGCCAGATTGTTAAGTTGGCGGTGCCAACGGTTTTTGCTTGAAGTCGAAGGAATCAGACATATCGTCAGAAGCCTGATCTCTTGCGTTCAGTGGCGTCAGCCCGAACGTTACTTCGCAGAACTTCACTAGGCTCACATGCGAATGAAATGCCTTGGCAATTCCTCGCTTCGAGTAAGGGCTGATCACCAGGCACCCGACCCGGGTTCCATAACTGAATTGCGTGTTGGTGTAACTGGGTCCCTTCGCAGGAGCTCCTCCTGTCCACTTGTCCTTCAAGGGCGGATCAACATGGTCGTACCAGCCACCCCAATCGTCCCAGGTAATGAAGATCACTGAGGTCCCCCAAAGTTTACTGTGACCCAGTTTGTGGACGCGCTTGGCGGTCCATTGGCTCCCTAGCTTGACCGTCTGCTGACCGGCGTTTCTTCCGTAGGGAGGATGCTCGGAAAGCTCCACCGGACCGCCCGGTGCGTACATCCAGGACACATTCGGCAATTTCCCCGCCGCCACGTCTGTATCGAATCTAGTCCACGGCAGAATATTTGGGCTGCCTTTCAGCTCTTCGATCTTCTCGAAATAACTGAAGCCAAGGTCCCCGTAAGTAGCCCATGTAAGTTTCGCCTTCTCCAGTGCCTTCGGCAGCGTTTGAATTTTGAAAGGCTCCTGCGGCTGATATGTCCGGTTCTTGTTCGCATTATCGATTATTGGGGAATCCGCTGCGATGAGCATCAGATGGTTGGGTTCGGACTGGCTGGCCACTTCCGTGAAGTAGTTGTCACACAGCGTAAATTGTCTCGCGAACGAGAAATATGCGGGAATGTCCTTTTCGCTGTATTGCGACTTCACTGCGTGCGTCGCCCGCTGCAGCCATGCCACGTGATCGTGTGGTGGGTCGCCGCCGGCGGGCGGGTCTTGCGCCGGCGGAAGTTTTGCACCGTTTACACCGGGGAAGGAACCAAAGTAATTGTCGAAGCTGTGGTTCTCCTTAACGATGATCACAACATGCTCGATTGGATTGTGTGGTTGCATGGGCTCTTAATTGCCACCTCTTTCCCGGTCGGAAACGATGGCGCAGCTAAAAGTTTGGACAGATGGTGGCACAGCCTGTCCGGAATAGATTATTTAACAGCCTGCAATAAACAGAGCGCCTCTTCACTGCCCGCAGTCATCGCATCTCACAAGTACCTTCTCGTACCGCTCGCGAACGGCGGCTTACAACAAAGGTGGCTATACACGCTCTATGTAGAAACACCGTTCGCGCCTGGTACATTACGGGCGGATCGTCGACAATTCGGAAGGGAATGCTACTCAGGAGCCACTCGCAGCGCGGGCTGCCTGCTGGCTAGCCATTTGTTCCTTCATCTTCTGTTGC
The DNA here is from genome assembly GCA_003223325.1 of Acidobacteriota bacterium. Lineage (GTDB taxonomy): Bacteria > Acidobacteriota > Terriglobia > Acidiferrales > UBA7541 > Palsa-189. Next base: position 56,499 of record QHYS01000331.1, on the reverse strand, counting down.
ATTTCCTTGGGTGTGGGTTGTGCAATGTGGGTAGCGACCATCCAAGTGTAACCCTCGGGATCGACAATCGTTCCACAGCGGTCGCCCCAAAACATATCCATAACGGGTCCCTTGAGCATGGCGCCGAGCTTTACGGCCTTGGCAACCGCCTTGTCTGCGTTCTCCGTCAGCAGATACAAACTCGTCGGCGAGGCGCCGATTGCTTTCGCGCCGCGGGAACCCATCTGCGACATTTCCGGCCCCAACATTAATGTCGTGCCGCGGAGCGTCAGCTCGGCATGGATCGCCTTGCCGTCTGGGCCATTCATGATCCCCCGTTTCGCAAAGCCGAATGCCTTTTGATAAAAGGCGGCTGCCGCTTTCACGTCGGTCACCGTTAGCATTGCCGTTACCGAGCCGTAGAGCTTTTTGTTGAGTGGGTCGATTTTTCTAGGCATAACACTCCTTTCGGGAGGCAAGTATTTGAGCTGAATTTTGGTGGAATTTTTTCATGATGCACCGCTCGAAGAAACTTCCGGGCAGCGGAGATCAAGAGTACTGCAATGAGAAACGTTCGGTCAACGAGTCGATGGCACAGCACATCTCGCCGAACTCTTCCCGCGCCCCGGGGGATGCTGATGAATGCCAGCCATCACCGTGGTTCTGTCCGAGTGTCAGCCATCCGGAAGCAATTTAATTTAGGAAACATAGATAGCTTCCGTATAGCCCTTTATCGGGAGTCGAGATTTTGCCGGTCTCTTGTTCTCTGACGAGCTGACATGGAAACGCCATGCTCGCAATGCGGAGTCGTCTTTGACCCAGCTAGGTCAATCACCCGGAATGAGCCCAGTAAGCATGTATAACACGGAGGTGATGCACTATGTTCCAGGGAAATTGTCACTTAGGGCCTGCTACACTAAAGCCCCGGGGACAAGGGAAGCTCTCGGTTGCCCGATTGACGCATAAAGAGGACATCTGACCAATCCGCGGGAACTGAATCAGCATTTTCTGCGTCTATGATATAGACCCTCCCGAGACGATGATTCTGTGTGTACTAGCGGAATGCGGCTGCTAATGCTCTGGGCCTAATCTCAGCGAAGGGTCATACTAACGAGTGTCTGCTGTGTCGATCAACCTCATTCAGCGAATCCTCGTTACGATTTCGCGCCACCGGATGCTGCAGGCGGGCGATCGGGTCGGAATTGGCGTCTCCGGCGGCTCGGATTCGGTAGCTCTGCTTCGGATTCTGCAGGGACTGAGCGGGCAGCAGGGAATTCAACTGGCGGTGCTGCACTTCAATCATGGTCTGCGAGGAGCTGATTCGGAAGACGACGAACAATTCGTCGCTGAATTGGCTGCGCACTCCGGGCTTCCATTCTTTTCCGCGCGAGAAGATGTTGCGGGCGTCGCGCGTGTCCGGCACTGGAACCTGGAAGACGCCGCGCGGCGTTTGCGTTATGGATTTTTCGGCGCTGTGGTGAAAGATCGGCGAATCAATCGCGTTGCCGTGGCGCACACAGCTGACGATCAGGCGGAGACAGTCTTGGCACGAGTCTTGCGCGGTACGGGACCCGCAGGCCTCGCGGCAATTTATCCCGTCAACGGCCAAGTAGTCCGCCCGCTGCTCGGGGTTCGCCGGGCTGAGTTGCGCGAATATTTGAATAATCTGGGCCAGCCATGGAGGGAAGACGCAAGCAACCAGGATCGTTCGCGGCTGCGCTCGCGGCTCCGCCACGAAGTGTTGCCAATTCTGGAACGCGAGATTCAGCCCGCCATAGTCGACCATTTGGGCCGGCTGGCGGCAATGTCACGCGAGGATGAAGTCTTCTGGAGAGTGCTGACGCGCGCTCGCCTGGATGCGCTCCTGGAGCGAGAAGGCGGCCGACTTCGCATCCGTTGTACCGATCTCTTGAACCCGCTCTTGAATGAGGATCCGCTCTCAGGCGTCGGTTTTCCTGAGGAGGCGCGTTTGGCAATCACGCAGCGTCTGGTTCGCGGGATTATCGAGGAGCTGCGCGGCCACTGCCGGCAATGGACTGCCGATCACGTGGGACGCGTGGTCGGCTTGGCCGTGTCCGGCTCGAGCGGCTCCCGGATCGAATTGCCCGGAGTGATGGTGGAGAGGAGCTTCGATTGGCTGTGGTTTTCACGAACAGGTGGGGAAACGAAGGGATATGCGGCCGGTTGTTCGGATGCGAATTCTTCTGCTTCGCTGGCCTTCTCACGCCTGGTGGAACTCGGAAATCCCGGTGAATCCACGGTGGTTGCGGTACCGGAAATCGGGCGGCGCTTCCACTTGAAAGTGGTTGACTGGCACGTCTGGCGGAGCGACACTGGTTTAGACAAAGTTGCCTTAGACAGGGACCTGCTTGACCTACCTTTGGTTCTGCGCAACTGGCGTCCCGGCGACTCCTTCCGACCAAAGGGGCGGCGCAGCTCCCGCAAGCTTAAGCAGTTCTTGAGGATGAAGCGGGTAGCTGTGTCGGACCGGGAGGCGTGGCCAGTTCTAACGAGCGGCAATATGCTGGTTTGGACCCGGGGCCTGCCCGTCGCGGACGAGTTTGCCCCCCGACCGGCAACTAGCGCAGGAGTGATTATCTCGGAGGAAAGGCTTTGAAACCAGCCCTGCAGCGTGTTTACACCTCTCAGCAACTCGATCGGCGGGTAATGGCAGTGGGGCGAATGATATCGCGAGATTATGGAGACCGGACGCTGGACGTCGTGGTAATGCTCGACAGCGCTTTCGTTTTTGCAGCGGATTTAATAAGGTGCATTTCCTGCCCGGTGGTTTGCCATTTCGTCTGGGCGGAGATTCGGGACGTCCAGTTGAGCGGCCACGATCAACGGGAGATCTATTTCAGCCGGCCGCCACGCCTGGCGAAGAGGGATGTGCTGGTGGTCGATGCGGTAGTTCAGTCAGGTCTGACACAGGATTTTTTACTGAAGCGGCTGCAGGAAACCCGCCCGCGTTCCTTGAAGTTAGTGGCGCTTTTCGATAAGCCGTCGGAACGTAGGGTAGACTTGAAGCCTGATTACTTTTGCTTCGCTGCGGCATCTAAGTATTTAGCAGGATACGGACTTGCGGGAAGCCGGGGATGGTATCGTAACGTGCCATATGTGGGTGTGCAACCCCGCCGGGCGTGAGAACTGGGTTGGCCGGGTAGCCAGCGACCCGGGAAAAGAAAGAGGTAAAGCGTGAATTCGAGTTCGACCGCAAAGACCATACTCTTCTGGATGTTCATCATCTTGCTGTGCGTCGTCCTTTGGCGCATGGTGTCGGCCAGCGGCCAGTCCGCCCGCCAGGAGGAGCCCAGCTACAGCGAGTTCATGAGCCAGGCGGACCGCGGGAATGTTAAGGAAGTCACGCTCTATCTTTCCCCGAACAGCTATGAAATCGAAGGCGAGTGGCGCGAGCCAGCCAAGAAATTCCGCGTAACTCTTTTCAAGGAAGCGGCGCCCGATCTCACCAAAGAGCTGCGCGATAAGGGTGTTCTCATTAACGTAAAAGAGGTTACCCGCGCCGACTGGATCAACTTCCTGCTTACTGCGGCGCCTTTGTTCCTGCTGGTGGGCTTCTGGATCGTGATGATGCGGCAGATGCAAGCGGGCGGTAATAAAGCGCTGAGCTTCGGCAAGTCGCGCGCTCGTTTGCTGACTGCGCAGCAGAAGAAGGCCACATTCAAGGACGTGGCCGGGATCGACGAGGCCAAGGAAGAGCTGCAGGAAATCATAGAATTCCTGAAGGATCCGCAAAAGTTCCAAAAGCTGGGCGGGCGCATTCCCAAAGGCGTTCTGCTGGTGGGACCTCCCGGAACGGGCAAAACCCTGCTGGCACGTGCGATTGCCGGCGAGGCCAACGTTCCCTTTTTCTCCATTTCCGGATCCGATTTCGTGGAGATGTTCGTGGGCGTGGGGGCGAGCCGCGTGCGCGATCTCTTTGAGCAGGGCAAGAAGAACGCGCCTTGCATCATTTTCACCGATGAAATAGATGCGGTTGGCCGCCACCGCGGCGCGGGCTTGGGCGGCGGTCACGATGAGCGCGAGCAGACATTGAATGCCTTGCTGGTGGAGATGGATGGCTTCGAGTCTAATGAGGGAGTGATTCTAATCGCTGCCACCAACCGCCCGGATGTGCTGGACCCGGCGCTCTTGCGCCCCGGCCGGTTCGACCGTCGCGTGGTGGTGCCTCGGCCGGACATCAAAGGACGCGAGGAAATCCTTCGCGTGCATACGCGCAAGGTTCCCATCGCCGACGATGTAGATCTCTCGGTGATCTCGCGCGGCACGCCAGGATTTTCCGGGGCTGATCTTGCCAACCTGGTGAACGAAGCGGCGCTTTGGGCGGCGCGGCAAAATCGTAAAGTCGTCACCATGGCCGATTTCGAAATGTCCAAGGACAAAGTTTTGATGGGCGTGGAACGCAAGTCCATGATTCTCTCGGAAGAAGAGAAGCGGAATACCGCTTATCACGAAGCTGGACATGCGCTCGTGGCGGCCATGACCCCGGGGGCCGATCCGCTGCACAAAGTCACGATCATTCCGCGCGGCATGGCGCTGGGCTTGACCATGCAGCTTCCCATCGACGACAAGCACACGTACACGAAGGACTACCTGATCGGTACTCTCACTGTGTTGATGGGCGGCCGCTCGGCTGAAGAGATTTTCCTTGGCCATATCACGACGGGTGCGGGGAATGACATCGAGCGAGCGACGGATATCGCCCGGAAGATGGTGTGCGATTGGGGCATGAGCGAACTCGGACCGCTGGCCTTCGGGAAGAAAGAGGAAGCTATCTTCCTCGGCCGCGAGATTGCACAGCACCGCGATTATTCCGAAGACACAGCGATTCACATCGATGCCGAGGTTCGTAAGATCGTGACGCAGGCCTACGATACCGCGCGGCATATCCTCGATGGCAACAAAGAGGTGCTCGAACGCATCGCCCAAGCACTGCTCGACCGCGAAGTCCTGGACGCGGCCGAGTTGAGACTGCTGATCGACGGCAAACCACTGCCGGAGAAAATCAAGCCGGCTGCGTCGGTGCCGCCTACACAACCGCATCCGGGCGTCGAACCTAAACCGGCTCCTCGGCCCGAGCTTCGTCCTGCTCCCGGTTTCAGCAAGGGCTAGACAGAGCCAGTAATCCATCCAATCAATCTTCTGTGGGCGCCTCCGGCGTCAAATGCGCACGACGCCAGGCAGTTGTACTACTGTTTATTAGTCTTCTTTTCTTTTTCACCCGCGACGGGGATGCTGATAATGTTCACGTACGAGATGGCCTCCGACGGGACGCAGATCTGTTCTTCCGATTCCTGGTTGGGAACCCAAACGAATTTGCTCGTCCCTAGCACAAAAGGCTTCGTATAGATCTTCGGATCATCCACCGTCACGGTCATCTCTAAATGGTTATGGTCCGCGCGCGTATAGCGTTCTTCGAAAATGCCTTGCACGCTGTGCGGATACCCGCGAGAATCGAGCCATTCCGAATCGTCGCTGCCGGTTGTATCGATCACGAGCGTGTTGTCTCCATCCCAGTGCCCCACCGAATATCCGTACCACTTGGCATCGGGTCCGCCCTTCATGCCCACGTTCTTGGGAAGCGCTCGGCCGTCCGTCCACACTTCGCGCCATACCCTATTGTACTGGTGCAATACGACGATCTTATTGGGCATCTGAGCGAACGAGACGCCTCTGATTTCATTGACCGCGATGCGCGGAACACCAAAAGGATCACAGGTTTTCCATGGATCGTTAGAGTTCGCCCAGCCGTCTTTCTTCTCAGTCTTATTCATGCTGAAGAGCTTTTGCCCGAGCGGAGTCATCGCCGGCACTTCGCCTCTTTCGGCCTCCAGAGGCCCAGCCCAGACGCCGATAACATCGTGCTTAGGAGCAGGTCCGCCCGTGCCAAGACTTTTGCTTAATATTGCAAACCTGCTGGCGGGGATACTCTGGCTCGGATCGTTTTGCCGCCGCTGTTCGTCTTGGGCCACTGCCACCGAAGAAAGAACCAAGACGCCCACAATCAAGGCAAAGTACGCTACAGGCCTGATTTTCATTGGGACACTCCTTATTTTTTGGATGGGGCCACAAATTGGCCGTCAACCTGTTGTCGGCCGAAGGGACCGTAGAGCGCCGAGCCATCGGCGAGGACGACCTTAGTCACAATCCCGACCTTCGCGCTAGCTTTGGCTCTATATATGTAAACCGTGATCATGTCCCCAGGCGCCACTGAATTCCTGGTCCAGCCCGCAAGGTAAAGCGAATTGAGACTGCCAGTTTCTCCAGCCCAATGTTGGGCGTTCCCTTGGTCATCCTTCACGTCCAACATGAGAAGAGTGTGAGGATTAGCCCACAAGACTTTAGTCACCATTGCTTGCTTCAAAACGACTTCCTTGGTCATGTCGTACGCTGCACTCCCGTGATGTGCGAACAGCAGCGGGACGCCTGCTGCGAGAACGGCCACAACCAAGCCAAAACACGCTACTGGCCTAATTTTCATGGGATACTCCTCATTAGGACGAACTGTTACTGGCCCCTCTTCCTACTAAGTTCTCTGGCAAGTTGTCAAGCCTCACGCCGAAGGACTCCGATAGCTACAGCACCGCAGCGTTAATCAGCCGTGAAGATGAAAGTTTCAGTTGCTTCTTGGAATGCGTGGCCGGACCCCGGATCGTAGTTACCCAAATTAAATTAGGACTGCCGAAACATCATTGGAGGCCAATGGTCGAGTCAGCGAGGAAAGTTAAACTTAACGCGCGCGATAAGGAGGAACGACTTACCCACCAAAGCAGCATCTAACAAACACGGAGTATCAACAAGGAAACCATCTTACTATCAATACGTCAGACCAATCTGTTATGCCGCAGCTTCAGGGGGGTAATCGTCATGGCCGCTTCTCACTCGGTTCGCAGAAGCATTAGCCGCAGACTCCTAAGGACTCTTTTGCGCTGTTCCGCTTATTTCTTTTTCGGAGTTCCAGCTGTCGCCCAACAGGCTCCGAGCGACGCCTTGAGAAGGATGAACGAGATCGACGAAGCGATGGAGGCTCTGATCAAGAAGGTCTCACCAAGCGTGGTGCAACTTCAGGTGACAGCCTACGGTCCCGCGGAGGGTGGCGATCAGGGCGCTGCGGGCATTGTGATCGGGCGTCAGAGTGTGATCGGGTCGGGGTTTGTCATTGATTCGAACGGTTACATCATGACAAATGCGCACGTAGTAAAATCCGCGCGGCGGGTCCAAGTGGTAGTCCCCCCTATGGAAACCGATGACTCCATTGCCGCGGCGATCTCGGTAAAAACCAACATGGTGCCGGCGAGAATCATCGGAGTCGCCCCAGAAGCCGATCTTGCGCTTTTGAAGATAGACGGCCTCAAACTACCGTTAACCCTGGCGAAATATAGAGACCTTCGGCAGGGCGAAACCGTGTTTGCGTTTGGTAGCCCGCAAGGGCTGCGGAACTCTGTGACGCATGGCATCGTGTCCGCTGTGGCGCGCCAAACAGATCCTGACGCGTTCATGCTTTATATCCAGACCGACGCACCGATCAACCCCGGGAACTCAGGTGGACCCCTAGTGAACGCAAAGGGCGAAGTAGTGGGATTGAGTACCTTCATCCTGAGCCAGTCGGGAGGCAATGAGGGTCTGGGCTTTGCGATCCCCAGCGTAATCGTGGATTTGGCTTACCAGCAACTGCGGAAATACGGCCACCTTCATAAATCGGAGATGGGCATCTTTATTCAGACTCTCACACCGCAGATGGCCACGGGATTGGGACTGGCGCGAGATTGCTGCGTAATCGATTCCGATGTCCTGCCTGGGGGACCTGCTCTCGCAGCGGGACTGAGGGTGGGGGATATTCTCTTATCTGTGAACGGGAATCCGCGGAAAATTTGCCCCGCGTGTCGTTTATTTTTTTGACGTTGGAGGAAGGCCGAGCCGTACATCTTTCTGTGCTGCGAGGGAAAACTCAAGTAGAGTTGGATATTCCCGTCGTGTGGCCGAAACATCAGATGGATGACTTATCCGCACTGCTCGACCCGGAGAAGAATCTCGTGCCGGAGTTGGGTATTGTGGGGCTTGAGATTGACAACAGAGTTGCCTTGATGATGAGTGGCCTCAGGGATCCCTTCGGGATCATTGTCGCTGCCCGATCGGCCCAGGCAACCATCGAAACCTCCTTAGTCACAGGAGATGTGCTCCGCACGCTGAACGGCCAGCCCATGACGACGCTCGACCGCTTGCGAACCGCCTTGAAGGTGGTTCCCGCCGGGGCGCCAGTGATTCTGCAAATTCAACGCGCTGGGCAGTTGATGTTTCTATCCGAGTCGGAGTAGGGTCGGGCGCCAAGCTCCTCTGCCTGTTGTAACTCGGTACTGATTTTCCAGTAGCGGCTCGGTGAAGCAGGCGGTCCTGGCGTAACTTGCCAGCGGGCGTGTCCTGCTCGTCAGCTGGGACCGGATGACCGGTCGCAACGATTTTTTCTTCGCGCTATGGATTTTCTTCCCTGGTCGCGCTTATCCGACTGCGAAGAATCGAGCCGACACTTCCTCGCCCGTATCCTATTTGGGGATACCCTTGGATACCGATTCTTTTCTTTGCTGTGCGCTGGCCATGACCGTTAACCTTTGGCTCTACCGCCCAGTGCGGTTTTCCATTGGCCTTGGCATCATCCTGCTTGGAGTTCCTTTTTATTTTCACTGGCGGAAGAAGTCTGACGTGACGGTATCCCCGGATAACTCCCTTAAAGGGAGACCACTTCCCTAATGCCGCTTGGCATCCTGCGGGGCCCTCATGCAAACGGGCGCAGAAGGCGTACAATGGGCGCATGGCGAAGAAGTCGACACCGATTGAAGTCGTCTGCCCATGCTGTCAGTCGAAGCTGGTGATTGATTCTGAGCTCGCCGCAGTGCTTTCTCATACCCCACCACCCAAGACCGCGCCCGATGTGGATATTTCTGACGCGGCCAGAATTCTGGCGGAGCAAGCGCGGCGCCGCGAGGATAAGTTTCGCGAATCGTGGGAGGCTGAAAACAAGAAAGAAGACGTTCTCGCGCGCAAGTTCGAGGAAGGACTTAAGAAGGCCCGCGAGGGGCCGGCAGAAAAGCCCGTCCGGGACTTTGATCTCGAGTAATCCTTCCTTCTAAATTGTCCCGGGTTGAAATCTTCGTTGCACTATCTTCGATGAAACAGCTTGCTAAATCCTCTTGTCGAGTGGGACTTTTTCGGGCGCCAGTTTTTGTTTTCGTGTTCGTTGGACCCCTTGTGGCCCCAGCGCAGAAGCCGAAGCTGCCCCGACCGCGCATACTAGAACAGGAGATCCCGTTCTCACGCGATTCCTCAACGGGCGAGTTGCAGGCATATCCATCTAGAGAATCCGAAGCTGCGTCCCTCATCGTCGCGCCCGTGATTCGCTCGCGGGTGGCGCTGGTCGAAATACAGTGCACCGTCACCGCGCCGGACGGCACACGCGTACGGGGCCTCGCACAAGACGATTTCCGTGTGTGGGAAGATGGCGCCGAGCAGAGAGTGGCTTCTTTCGACGCGGCAACGACGCCCGCGAGCATTGCTTTGGTGATCGACGCCAGCCCCAGCATTTATCGCGAACTCGGCTCGATGCGCAGCGTCGCTCAATCTCTGGCAAAGTCGCTCGAGTCCGAAGACCAGGTGGGCGTTGTGGCCTTTGCGGGCGAAACACACCTGCTGTTGCCCTTTTCTCGCGATCGCAACTTGCTCCAGGCTGCGCTCACCTCGCCGGAACTCGCACAGGTAGCGAATTCTTCCCAATCCTTCATCTACCAGGCTGTTTATCTTTCCGCTGTTGGGCTTTTTAGCGGGCGCGCGGGCCGCAAAGCTATGGTTCTTCTTACCGATGGTCAGGATAGCGAGCTCGGACTAACCTGGAATCCGGTAAGTATGCTGCCGTCAGCGGGCGCCAACAGCCCGCTTGCATTTCAGGATGTGGCGCGCGGAATCGCCGCGAGCGGTATCGAGCTGTACGTTATTTCCACCGAGCTGCGGCCGAAGGCCATGAGCGATGATTGGCTGTCTGCGCATAAGGAACAGACGCTCGTGACTGCTGTCGCACGAAGCTCGGGAGTTCCGCTCTACACCCTCTATCTAGCCGAGCTCATGCGGCAGGTCGGTGGGGAATTGTATTTTCTGCGCGAAGTCGGCAGCCTCGCGAAGATCTATCGCAGCATCGCTTTGAAACTGGAAGCGGAATACACACTGGGGTATTACCCTGCGGCGGGAGTTGCGAAACCCGGCTGGCGTAAACTGAGAGTGGAGTTGCGCCAGGATGCTCAGGTCCCGCCGAACTCCCAGATGACGTATCGGACTACATACTACGTCTCTGCCTCCTCTCGGTAGAAACTCGATCGATAGCCATCTAGGATGGACGCCTATGTTCAAGCGCTCGCGGTACCGCTTGCGTTTGCCTTCGCGTACGCTGCGGCTCGGCGAGCGCACCCTGATCATGGGAATCCTCAATGTTACGCCAGACAGCTTCTATGCCGGTGGACGTTATCCCGATGCGCAGTTGGCGGTAAAGCGAGCGTTCGAACTAGAGCAAGCGGGCGCAGACATTCTCGATATAGGAGGAGAATCGACGCGCCCCGGAGCTGATCCCATAAGCGCAGAAGAAGAGCGCGCGCGTGTTTTGCCGGTACTCGAGAGTCTGCAGGGCAAATTGCGAATTCCCATTTCGCTCGATACGCAGAAAGCCGCGGTCGCCGAAGTGGGTCTGCGAAACGGGGTAGAAATCATCAATGACGTGAGTGGCCTTCGAACCGATCCGCAACTCGCCGGCCTCGTAAGGAGCCGAGGCGCCGCTTTAATTCTGATGCACATGCGCGGCTCTCCCAGGTCGATGCACAAGGGGCCGTTCGCGCGCGACGTCCTGCGTGATATTGTCCAAGGCTTGCGTGCATCCATTGCTTGCGCGCGCCGAGCAGGCATTCCAGAATCGAAACTTCTTCTGGATCCTGGTATTGGCTTCGGCAAGAACTACGAGCAGAATTTCGAGGTCCTCGCCCGTCTGCCTGACTTAGCTCGCCTGGGCTATCCCCTAGTGGTAGGCGCTTCGAGAAAGATGTTCATCGGCTGGGCGCTCGGTGGAAAGCGGCAAATCTGGGGTGCGGAAAAGCGGGAATGGGGAACCGCGGCAGCGGTAACCACGGCGATCCTGAACGGCGCGCATGTTGTGCGCGTTCACGACGTGAACGAGATGTCGCAAGTCGCCCGGATCGCGGATTCAGTGCTTTCGGCTCCCGGCCGCGCATGATCAAGGCCGCGATCCGCACTGGGCTATAATGGGCAACTAGTGATGGACCGGCTCGCGATGTGCTGAGTGACACATGTTTGGACGCAATGACCTATTGGGTTTTCTTGCAGCTTTCTTCGTCGGCGCCCTATCCTCGTCTGCGCAGATTTCTGCGCCGCAGCCAGACCCGCTTGCACGCATGCGCCAGGCGGCAGCGGCAAACGTGCAAGCCTGTTCAGCAAGCGAGATATCTGCCTGTGCGCAAGCGGCGCCGAAAATCATCGCCAACGCCCTGGGCGCATCGCCACTGGTCGAAAATCTTCGGCGGCTAACCGACGAGATCGGCGGACGCGTTACGGGTTCGCCTGCCATGGGGAAGGCGGTGGAATGGGCCCTAGCCGGCTTCCGCGGCGCCGGCATTGACGATGCACATACGGAGAAATTCACGATTCCTCATACCTGGAGTGAAGGGGCGACACGCGTCGAGATACTCCCGCCGCCTGGTTTTCCGGTGCACGCCGTGTCCGTGGCCTGGTCGCCGGCGACGCCGCCAGGCGGAATCGAAGGAGATCTCGTCGATGCGGGCGGCGGTACTCAGGAAGATTTCGTGCGCATGGGCACTGCCGCTCGCGGAGCGATTCTGCTGGTGCATACTGATGTACTCCGCGTGTTTAATGATCTCGTCGCCGAATACTCGCGCAATCCGGGAATCATCGAGCGCGCCACTTCCGCGGGCGCAAGCGCCATCCTTTGGATGGGAACCCGCGAAGGGATGCTTCTCTACCGCCACCTCACCGGCTTGGGCCAGGACGGCTCAGTCGAGAAGCTGCCGCAGGCCATCGTGGCTCGCGAAGACGCCCAGCGGCTGGCGCGGGAGCTGGCTGCGGGACAGCGAATTCGGGTCCGACTGGAACTGCCGAATCGGATTGGCGGGCCGGCAGAAGAACGAAACGTCGTCGCGGAAATTCGAGGGAGGGAACGGCCCAATGAACTCATCGTGTTGGGGGCGCACCTCGACTCTTTTGAACTAGGCACCGGAGCCCTCGACAACGGCTGCAATGCGGCCCTGGTCATCGAGGCGGCTCGTGATATTCATCTCACCGGTCTGCGGCCAAAGCGGTCCATACGCTTTGTGCTGTTCAGCGGCGAAGAGGAAGGCATGCTGGGATCTTGGGCTTATGTGCGAATGCACCGCGACGAACTCGACCGCACCGACGCGGCCATCATTTTCGATGAAGGAAGCGGCCGTGTTACTGGGTTCTCTCTGGGCGGGCGCCATGACCTTCAATCCGAAGTCCTCCAACAGGCATTGGCTCCGGTGAATTCGTGGGGCGTCAATCGTTTCACTGAGGATGTCATTCTCGGCACCGATAACCTGGACTTCCTGCTCGAGGGTGTCCCCAACCTGATGGCAAACCAGGAAGAGGCTAATTACGTCGCCAATTACCATGCGTCCTCGGATACCTACGACAAGGTTGATCTGCTCGACCTGAAACTGAATGCCGCTGTGGCAGGCGTGCTCGCCTTCAGCCTGGCCGAATTTGCTACGCCGCTCGGGGCAAGGCTCTCCCGGGGTGAGATCGATGCCCTTCTGAAGAAGACGGGACTCGACTCGCAACTAAAAACCATTGAGGTCTGGCCTTATTGGGAAAGCGGGCGGCGCGGGCGTAACCCATAGAAAACAACTCTGTTCGCGAAACTCCGGCCTCTCTCCCAAGGATTATAATCAAGGTATGGGTTTGTCCGTGCTAGTGTCCCAAAATGGAGCTGATCCGAGCGCCGGCCCTGTTCTCGCCATCGATTATGGCCGAAAGCGCTTTGGGCTGGCGGTATCCGACGCGTTACGCCTGACCGCCCGTCCTCTAGCGACCTGGAGCCGCTCAAACCGGCGGCGCGATCTTGCGCGGCTGACTAGCTTATGCCGCGAACAGGGAATTAGACTTATCGTGGTCGGGTGGCCTTTGAGGCTCGACGGCACTCGGGGCGAAATGGCTAGCGAGGCGGCCCGATTTGCCGAACGCGTTCGCGGCGAGCTGGGCATCCCCGTGGAATTGGTGGATGAACGGCTCAGTAGCTGGGAAGCGCAGTGGGCTCTTGCCGAAACCGCCGCCCGAAAGCCTCGATCTCGCAGCCGAAAACAAGGCCGGCTGGATGAAGTAGCCGCGGCGGTGATCCTGCGCGATTACCTGCGACGCACGGGCGGGACGGCGTAGGGTCATATATGCGCAAAGTCGTTACCATTCTGGTGCTCGCAGCTGCGCTCGCAGTCGGCTGGGTCGCCGCATCCCTGTATCTTCCCTATCAGAAATTCCCGTCACACGGCGTCTTCGTGGATGTCCCTCACGGTGCTTCGCGACGCTCTGTTGCGCGCCTGCTGGCGAACCAGGGAGTGGTACGCAGCCGGTGGGTTTTTGAAGCGCTGTCCCGCTGGCGCTCGCGGAGCACTTTGCAAGCCGGCGAATATTTCTTCCATCATCCTGTCACGACCTTCGAGGTGTTTGACACCATCGCCAACGGGCGTGTTTACGTCCGAGAATTGACGATACCGGAAGGCTTTTCCATGTTTGACATTGCCGACCTGGTGCAACGTGAGGACTTCACCAGCCGGGACGACTTCCTGGCCGCCGCTCGCAATCCTGTTCTAATACGAGATTTGGTACCCGGGGCGCCCAGCCTGGAGGGTTTTCTCTTCCCGGCAACCTACGAATTCCCGCGCCATCCGACGGGTGAACAGATGGTGGCCGCGATGGCCAGGAGTGGGTTGGGATCAGGGCGGAGCAACCCAATCTTTCTGGCTTGCCGCTTGAGAAAGTTGTGACCCTCGCATCTCTGGTCGAGCGCGAAACGCCCAAAGCGGAAGAACGGCCCGTGGTTGCGGGCGTCTTTGTCAATCGCCTGCACCACCGCGTGCCCTTGCAGTGCGATCCGACTGTGGTTTACGCGTTAGAATTGGCTGGAAACTACAATGGCCGTCTGGACGCGGCTAGCCTGCCCTTTGATTCGGCCTACAACACCTATCGCCATATCGGGCTTCCTCCAGGTCCCATCGCTAATCCTGGTGATGCGTCGCTGAAGGCCGCGCTTGATCCTCCAGAAACAGACTACCTCTATTTCGTCGCCAATACCGAAGGTGGCCATTTCTTCAGCAAAACGCTCGCCGAGCACAACCGCAATGTAGCTCTCTACCGCCAAAGGCTCGCCGCCCTGCGTAATACCGCTCCCGGAAGCACCTCGGCCAAGCCGCTGCGGCCAGATTCTATCTCTTCGCCTTCTCCGCCGCCCCAGAGACTTCGATGAGCGGGCATGGTGCACAGACCAAGAAGCAGGCCATTCTGAATATTGCCGCAGGTCTGGGGCTAGCCAAGATTACGCCTGCGGAAGTCGAGCAGATACGCCGGCAGCTTGTGGTGAAATTGGGAGCGTCGGGAAAAACTTCGCCCGACTACATTGCCGAGGTACTCGCGGGTGCCGGACTGCGCGTCGTAATCTCCACGCACGCGGATACCCATGATAAGTATGAAGACGAGTTCCGGGACTTGCTCCACTTTGCGACTTTAGAAGAAGCGGAAATATGCCTGATGCGTCTCGATGAGCTTTGGCGGAAGTTCCGTTCCGAGGGGCAACGCGAGGCGGCGGAGCGCGTGCTGGAAGTGGCGCGGCTAGGCCGTCGGCGCGCCGAAATGATCGCCCGAAACCCGCGCGTTGAGGCGCACAAACGCGACCAGAAGCAGGAAATTCTGGAGTGGTTCCGCATCTGGCTAGAGACGCCCGACGCTTTCTTTGATTGGCTGGACCTGCGCAAACAATCGCCCGAATACCAGCGACGGTTTGGGGGAGATCTTTCGCCCGCCGCAGAGTAGCCGAAGTAGGATGGAGAACCTCTACCGCCTGGAGATCGAGTCACTTGATTTGGGCGGGGATGTGCGCGCCGTCGGACTGGAGCTCCTCGAGCCGGAAACCCGCGAGCTGGTGACAGGAAGTGAGGGCGCCAGTATCTGGGCCGCGCTCCTGCCTGTGCTTGCTGGCGCAGAGCAGTGGGCCATCGACTTTTTCGCTCGCCTGGAGCGCGTACGAGATTTCTGCCGCCGAGCGGCCATCGCGTTTCGCGAGCCGAACGCCCATGTGATTGTGATTCCTCAACCGGAACCCGCTCAGCTACAGCCGTTATTTGCGCGCTTTGCGGGAGAGACCTTTGGCGTCCGCGCCGGAGCCCCACTACTTGGTGGTGACGCGTCGGTGGAAGGCGCGTTGGCTGAACGCGGGGTGGATGCGTACCATGCCGCCTTCCCTCAGTACGTGTTTTGTTCCGTGTGCGATTTTGAGGGCGGATTTCTGACCATCTTGAGTAACCAACTGTGGGCCTCGGAAGTCATCCGTCGCGCGCGAAGGGCACTTGAGAACCTGCGGGTGGAGGTTACCCGCCCGGCTTAGCAAGTTGCATTCGGCTTCAAGTTGACCTCAATTCGATGGCCTGATAGCTTTTCTGTTTTGCCCCAGGCGAGGGAGAAGCGACTGACACGTCGTCCCATCAAGTTCCGATTCACTGGGACTCTGATGCTTTGGCTAGCGCTAACGGGATGCGCAGTCAGCCACAAACACAGCGTTCCGCAAACCGCAATCCGGCCGGCATTGGATGCTGACCAAACGCAGCTTGTCGATTCCTATAACCGTCAGGCGGACGCGGTGCGTACTCTGAATGCCTCCGTGCAGATGACTCCCACCGCGGGTTCGGCGTACAGCGGAGTGATCCAGCAGTACCACCAGGTGAGCGGCTTCATATTAGCCGAGCGGCCGGCTATGATTCGGGTCATAGGACAGGCGCCCGTCGTCGGCACCAACATATTTGACATGGTCAGTGACGGTCAGACCTTCCGCATCTTTATCCCTTCGAAAAATGAATTCCTCGTAGGGCCGACCCAACTCGAACGAGCCACAAAAAATCCCATCGAAAACCTCAGGCCCCAGCATCTGTTGGAGGCCTTTTTTTGGACACAAATCAGCGCCAGCGAGCCCGTTATACTGGAACAGGTTGAGTCGCCACCGTCGCGTTATTATGCGCTCAGCGTCTTGCGAGGAAGCGGCTCGAAGCTCGAAATCGCGCGCAAGATTTGGTTCGATCGATCGGATTTGCAGGTCTCCAGGCTCCAAATTTATGGTCCAGGAGGAAGGCTCGACTCCGATATCAGCTATGCGGATTGGCAAGGCGTGCTGTCCCCAAATGCCCAAGGTAACGACGCGCCAGCAACCGCAATCGGCAAGCTGGCAGCGACTCCGCTCATCTTCCCACGCACATTTCGAATCGCTCGCCCGCAGCAGGATTATCAGCTTGCTGTAGGTATCACTAAGCTTGCGTTCAATAGCGATATCCCCGCCGATCGGTTCAGCCTCATGCAGCCGGCTGGCACCGAACTTGTAGACTTGGGGGCGGGACAGCAGGAGCCGCGACCTTGATCGGCCGCATCATTCTGGGGAATATCTTCAACCGACCACTGAGGACCCTGGTCAGCATCTTGGCCGTCAGCGTCGAGGTGGCGGTGGTCATCATTATCGTGGGACTGACTAACGGGATGTTGCAGGAGACTGCGAAACGCATCGAGGGTGTGGGCGCAGATATCATGTTGCAGCCGCCTTCGGCATCGATATTCCTCGCTTTCAACGGTGCGCCGATGCCCGTTCGCATCGGCGACCGCTTGCGGCAATTGAGATATGTGCAATCGGTCGCGCCTGTTCTGCTGCAGGTCAATTCCATTGGCGGTATCGACATTGTCTACGGTATTGACCCGGACAGCTTTCGAGCAGTCTCCGGCGGATTCGTCTTTCTCCAGGGGCAAGATATGAGCGGCCCGGATGATGTGCTGCTCGACGATTGGGCCGCGCGATCCAAGAACATCAAAGTGGGCGAGACTTTTCGCATGCTCGAGCACGATTTTCACGTCGTCGGCATCGTGGAACACGGCAAGGGTGCGCGCATCTTCGTGCCGCTCACCACTATGCAGGAACTCACGGGCGCCCGCGACAAAGCTTCCATCTTTTTTCTGAAGTGCACCCGCACAGACCACACGGCGACTGTCATGGAACAGCTGAAGATAATCGTGCCCGGCTATGAAGTCAGGCCGCTCAAGGACTTTCTGTCGCTGATGACCCCGACCAGCCTTCCCGGCTTAGATACCTTCGTGCGAAGCATGATTGCGCTTGCCATGGCCATCGGATTTTTGGTGATTTTTCTTTCCATGTATAGCTCCGTTGTGGAGCGTACCCGTGATATAGGAGTATTGAAGTCGCTGGGCGCTTCCAAAGCTTATATTGTTCAGGCGCTGCTCAGCGAAATTGCGCTAGTCTGCGGCGCAGGTATCCTTTTCGGAATCGGCGTGAGCTATCTGACCCGGGCCTTTTTCCTCTCCGTTTTCCCCACACTCTCCATCCTCATTACAGCTGATTGGATCTTCCGCGCCGCGCTGATCGCCGTGGGCGGGGGTATGCTCGGCGCGCTGTATCCTGCCTGGCTCGCCAGCCGCAAGGACATCGTCGAAGCCCTCGCCTATGAATGATGCCCTCGAGCAAAAGAGCCTAAATCACTAGGCGGCGACGCGCACTCCAGCTAGAATATTTTCATTTCCGTGCCAGGATTCCCTTAGGGAGCGCAGTGGAGCCGATACTCAGAACAGAAAATCTCTGGAAAACTTATCGCTCAGGTAAAGTCCAGGTTCCGGCGCTCCGCGGAGTCAATTTTGATGTTCTGCCGGGCGAATTCGTTGCCGTCATGGGCCCTTCAGGGTGTGGTAAGTCTACTCTTCTCTATGTGATTGGGGGGTTAGCTCAAGCCACCAAAGGACGGGTCCTCGTCGATGGAAACGACCTCACCGCGATGAGCGATGCCGAGCGTACCCGGCTGCGGCGGCACAAAGTTGGCTTTGTGTTCCAGCGATTTAACCTGCTGCCTACGCTGGACGCTTTCGGTAATATCGCCATCGCCCAGCATATTCACGGCGATGGATTCGACCCGCACCGGTTCGAGGTCGTCTCCGGCTTGCTCGGGCTTACCGGAAGGCTGCGCCACCGCCCTGCGGAACTCTCTGGAGGCGAGCAGCAACGTGTGGCCATCGCCCGAGCCATCGTCAACGAGCCCAAAATCTTGCTGGCAGACGAGCCCACGGGTAATCTGGACACCCAGAATTCGGAAAATGTGTTGGGGATGCTGCGGCGGCTCAATCAAAAGCTGGGCCAAACCATCGTGATGATTACACACAATCCGGAAGCCGCAGCTTATTCTGATCGCGTGGTGCACATGCGGGACGGCATTATCGTCGACGGCGTACCGGCCGACTGAGTTCATGCGTACGATTTGGCACATCTTCGTGCGGACGGTTTTTTGGTCATTCGAGCGGGGCACCTGGCCTTACGATCTGGCGGTCGCCCTAATTGTCATTTTTGTTCTCTTATCGCCCCGTTCCTGGTTTCACGACCAGCCGCCTCTTGGGCCCGCACCCCATGCCGCCATGGTGGAACTGCGGGACGCTGACCCGAGCGATGGCACCAGAACTTACCGCGTCAGCGCCAAACTGCTGCTTTCCTCGGCGAAGGTCCCCGAATCCGAATTGGAACACAAACTACATGAAGCCGTTCGGCAGAACGTGGAGACGTTGCAGAAGAGCCGCTTCGAAATCGTCAGAATCGAGCCGATCCGAGCAGACGACGGTTCCATCGCGTATTACGATGTCTCGATCAAACCTTGAGACGTGTCCCCGACAAAAAGATTAAGAATATCCCCAAGAAGGCAGAAACTGCGCGTCCGCGCAGCTCATCTTATAGGCTGTGCTAGCATGCACTATAGGTTGCGCTAGCATGCGCGCGAAAGGATCAGTGCAATTCCAAAAATGAGAATGGCTCGGCTGGGATTTTGCTGGCTTGTGCTGTGGGCTCTTGCCGGGTCCGACATTTCCCCTTCTATGCTGACCGCCAGCCCTTTGACGCTGGACGAAGTCTTCAAGCAAATGGATCGAGAGCAGAGTCAATTTCAAAGCCTTACCGCCAGCATTGAACGCACCAAGGTGACCGTCGTCGTGAATGACCGGTCTACAGAGGCGGGTCAGATCGAAGTCCGCCGGGACGGTAAGATGCGCATCGACCTGAGCTCGCCGGACCAGAAAACAATCTTGCGAGATGGCGATCATATCTACGTGTATACTCCGAAGATTCGGCGCGTCGAAGAGTATGATTTCGGCAAGCACCGCGTTCTGGTAGATCAGCTGCTCCTGTTGGGCTTTGGCACGTCTGGCGAAAGCCTCAAGAAGAGCTACCTGATCACTCTACAAGGGGAAGAAACTTTGAACGCGCAGAGAGTGGTGCGTCTGGAACTCACGCCGCGTTCCGATGAAGTGCGCAGGCAAATCTCGAAGATCGATCTGTGGCTGAATGAAGCGAATTGGCTCCCCGTTCAGCAGCAGTTTTACGAGACTGGATCGGGAGATTACTCCATAATTCGGTATCTGAATATGGCACGGAATATTCCCGTCTCCGATGCCCGCTTCCGCCCGGCATGGCCAAAAGGCGCTACTCGCGTGAAGCCGCAAGATTAGCGCGGAACCCTAACTTCGCTTCCGCCAGGTTTGCGCGAGCGCGCTTTCGTTTCAACCGCAAGCAGAGCCTGCTTGCGTTTTATTCCCCAGCGATATCCCCCTAAGCCTCCGTCCTTTCGCACGACGCGATGGCACGGAATCAAAATCGCCGCCGGGTTAGTGGCACAGGCACGGGCGACCGCCCGCTGGCCCTTAGGCAGTCCGATCGCTCGGGCGAGATCGCTGTAACTTCGCGTACTGCCTCGGGGAATTTGTTGCAGCGCTTCCCAAACCCGCCGCTGAAATGCGGTGGCTTTGACGTCGATGGGCAAATCCAGATTCGGCTGCTCGCCGGAGAGGTGTCGGACGAGCTGCCGAAGCCATCGCGATACCTGAGCGGGGTTTTTCGATATCATGGCCGCCGGATATTCGCGGCGAAGCTCTGCCTCCAGTTGGTGCTGGGAATCGCCCACGTAGATAGCCGAGACGCCTTTAGCAGTTCCGGCCACGAGCAGCCGACCCAGATGGGTAGGCGCAGTGGTATAGCCAATTTCCATGCCTTGCCCTCCGCGTCCATAAGTAGCGGGAGTCATACCCAAGTGTCCGTTGGATTGTTCGTATATGCGGCTTGATGATCCGTAACCTGCTTCGTATAGTGCGCTAGTCACGTCGCTGCCCTCCCGTAATTGTGTTTTGAAACGGCGCAGACGCATGGATTGAGCGTAAGCACCTGGACTGATCCCGACCCCACGGCGAAACAATCGTTGCAGCCGAAAAGGGCTTACGCCGAGCTGTCTCGCTACGCTCGTAATCCTGAGTGGATCGTCGGAACCTTGTTCCATAAGCCGGCAGGCCTGCTTGATTAAGCGCGACTCGGCTGTCCCTGGAACGCCTCGCGGGTCGCACCGACGACACGGGCGAAATCCCTCACGCTCCGCCGTTTCGGGTGCTCTGAAAAATATGACCCGCTCGCGTCGCGGGCGGCGCGATGGGCATGATGGACGACAATAAACGCCGGTCGAACGTACGGCGTAGACGAAAGCGCCGTCGTATCGCGCATCTCGCGAGGCGACAGCCTGCCACAACCGGCTCTCTGGCACCCTTCGTGCCTTGTCGCGGTTTGCCGGCGGATTTTCAATGCGCATCTGAGTGCTCTGTTTCATGAACCTAAAATATATCCTGGATGTAACTGCGGCTATCCGATTCTTGCGCTCAAAGCCGCCGCGAACGCTTCTGCTCGGCTGCAATCCGCCGTGAGCACGGTATCCCAATATGCGACCTTTGATTCCACCCTCTTTGCCTTTCCGTAGCCGGGAAGTGTTAGCAACTTCAAATCTTGGCCTGAACCCTTCGTCATATTCTCCTAGTAGGAAAGGTGCCAGGGCAAAAGGACGGCTGTAGCATCGGCTCGTGTCACCAACTCGGCGCTACACTAGCGACCATTTTCGAGGAGTTTTAGCACTGCAGATGACACGACGTCTGGCTTTTCACGTGGCAGGAAGTGTCCCGCGCCCGGATACACCTCCCGCGCCACCAGAGAGGTGAACAATGCTCGATCGACGGCCGAGTCTGGTGGTTTAAGTGCGACACCGTCGTTCGCGCCATACAGGACGATTGACGGAACCTGAATCTTGGGATGCTGCGCCAATTGCTGTTCCACTGCCAGAAAGCGCGGTTCGCCTGGGGCATTTCCATGTCGATGGCGGTACGAGTGGATCACGACATCCACGAAATCGGGGTTGGCGAATGAAATGGCGGTCCGGTTGAACGTTTCGTCGCTAAAGTGCCAGCCGGGCGACCATGTTTCCCACAACAAACGGCAGATGCTGCGCCGATTCGCGGCGAGCCCCGCCCGCCCGCGTTCAGTATTGAAATACCATTGATACCAGAGAGCGCGTTCCGTTTCCGGATCCGCCGGTGCGGAAGGGGCAATCGTGTTTTGTATGGTGTAGCCGCCGATGAGGACGGCCGCCCGCACTCGATCTGGATGCAGCGCTGCGGCAATGCAGGCCGCGCGCCCACCCCAATCGTAACCCGCGACAGCAAACTGAGTGATGCGTAGCCCATCAGCGAAGTCGATGAGGTCTTGGCCGATGGCCGCCTGCTCCGCCATCCGCGGAGCCGCTACATCCCGGAAGCGCGTGCGGCCATAGCCACGCAGGTATGGGACAAGGACGCGGTAGCCCGCTTGGACTAGTGGAGGCGTTACGTCGTCCCAGGCCCGGGCGTCATCGGGAAAGCCGTGAAGGAGGATAATGGGGAATCCCGCGCTGTCACCATGCTCTTCGTACGCGATGGCGAGCGGTGGTGTCTCGATCAGCCGTGGGACCGGAGTCCCTTCAGCCTGAGCCCATGAGCGGCCAGTTCCAATGAACGTGCCAACAAAAGCTGTAGTGGCTAATCCGCCCTTCTTGAGGAAAGTTCTTCGATTCAAGGTTATCGTACTTCCTGGTTTAGATCCGGCTACGCTTTGAGTTTGGATTAGCGTTAACCATCACAATCCGATCCAAAAGAGATTGAGCTTGAGCAGATTCTTAAAAGCGCCAGGCTCCGAGGGATATTTGGACAGCTAACTCGCGAATCGTACGCTTCTGCCGCCCTGGACACAACCGCAAACCTCCACTTCGGCCCCCACGGCTCCAGAGACGGTGGAGCCTCCCACTTTGTCCTCGGACAACTTCTTGTGCTCGCCCAGTCCCGGAATCGGCTCCATAGTTTTTGCGGTTTACCCATTGGAACATACGCCTGCCGTAATTCGTTGACCTGAAAGAGACCCAGCGGCATAGTCACGCCTACAGCGGCCGGAAACGCATCCCTAAAGGGGGGAACTATGCGTGTCTCTCGGCCTGCCTCCGCCGCAGGCCCGGTCGAATCGGCAACCCAAGATTCACAAGCTCCATCTGCTCCTGCAAGTGCCGTTGATACCGATTGGCCCAACCGCAGTCAGCCGCGAGGAATCAACCGCGTGCCCACGCATACCGTGGGTCGCGCCAGCGAACGGCGGGTCTACGCCCGCGCCCGGCTTTCGTTTCCGCTGCGCTTAGAGCGGGTAGCCGGACTACGCCACACGCAGCGATACTTCCTGCAAACGGCAAACATCAGTTCCAGCGGTCTCTTCTTCCTTGTGCCCCTTCGGATTGAGGCCGGCACCCCCATCGAGCTTGAGGTAGAACTGATCACCCAACCCATTGCGCGAGCCACCGTACACCTGAGCGCCGCTGCTCATGTAGTGCGTGCCGAACCGGCAGAGAAGGTCGGCTGGTTCGGCGTGGCGGCTGCTTTCGATGATATCAGCTACCGGCGGGACGAGAGTCTGCTCGAACGAAGTTCGTCGCCCTGATCCGCGCCCGGCACCTCGTTACATAAGGTCATGGCCACGCGTTCAGGTCCCGACGGCCATTGTGCCAATGCGTCTGCTACGATGGTCTAATGCTGACCTACAAGCCGCTTCGGTCGGTGCTGTTTGACTGGGACGGCACACTGCTCGATTCGTTTCGGGCAGACACGAATGCTTACTTGCAAATGTTCCGAGCACTCGGCGTTTCCTGGGAGCCCACCAGGCTCGCGCAACATTACTCGCCGGACTGGCATAACGTCTATCGCGCCGCAGAACTGCCACCGGAGCGCTGGGCCGAAGCGGACCGGCTTTGGCGTCGCTTCTACCGCTCGGAACGTCCTATGCTGCAGAGTGGCGCTCGCTGCGTAGTGCAGAGACTCGCGGAACGATTTCGGTTGGGTTTAGTCAGCAGCGGCAGTAGCTTGCGAGTCCGCTCGCAGATTCGTGCATTTGGGCTGGAGCGGTTTTTTGCCGTGAGTATCTTTGGTGACGGGGTGCCTCATCGCAAGCCGCATCCGCTGCAGCTTCGGCTTGCCATTCGCCAGCTTGGCTTTGAACCTGCTTCCTGCGTCTATATTGGAGACGCGCCAGAGGATGTGCAGATGGCTCGGCACGCCGGCGTAGCTGTTGTCGGCGTTCTCGAGCACTCTCCCGTTCCCGAGCGGCTGCGCGAATCGCGACCCAACGCACTGATTAGGACTATCAGCGTGCTTCCTGGGCTCTTCTGGCACAGCTAACGTTCGTGGTTCGCAGCGGGCGGGGTTTGCGCGGATTGCTTATCCGGCGGCAGCGGCGCGTACTGGTCCCAGCGAATGATCAAACGAACGGGAACGCTCGTGGCTCGATTGTCAAACGAGGCATCAGAACGCGAATATGCCGGCAGCCAATACTTGTTGGCTACAGGCTGCCGATAGGTCTCAAAGATGGTGAAGGGCAGTTGCGAAGCCTTGGCGTCGCCGGTTTCGGTTACCCATTTACCGTATGTTTTCACGATGGCCAAGTCATGGTCGTCTACCCAAACGAGTCCGTCGAAATATGCGCGTGCGCGTTCGAGCTGGAGTGGCTTTACCTGAAAGACGTACGTGTTCAGCTCATCGATCGGCTGCTTGCCCTCGTAGCGGATCTCGTATTTGGGCAGATTCGAACTGACCAGAGGAAATGCCGGAATCTTCGAGAGCGCTTCGATATCGTCGCGCTCCAGATTCAAAAATTTGAGGGTTGACTGCGGCTCACCGGCAGCCTTCCGCCGGGCTTCGTCGGAAACCGGAAGCGATGAGGAGCTGATTTCCGCTTGTCCGGAAGCCTTGCCATCCGGCCCGATTTCCTCCAGGCGTACCGTTTTGCGATAGCCATAAGTTACAAAGAGGCGCGCCAGCTGGTCCTCCTGCGCTGAAAATCGCCTGATGATCTCGTCGGGTGCGATGGGCGGCTGTTCCGCGGGCGTTTCAGGACGACTAGGAATTCGCACAATCTCAGGAGCCTTCGGTGGTGTTTGCGGCCCAGCGGGCTCCTGCGCGGCAAGTGAGGTGACGAAAAAGCCCACGCCAGAAGCCGCCATTATCAGAGACGCAAGAGCGGGAATGATGCGCTTGATACTCACAGTTTCTTCAGATGCGCTGAACAAGCCGTACCGTTTACTCCAATCATCCCGAGACCGCTTCCACCATTATATCCGCCAAGGTCGCGCGCTGCGCTTTCTAGGCCTTTCTGCACTTCCTTTCGCCCGCTTTGGTAAAATCCCGCTCTGCGGCGCAGCGAAACAGTGGCAGGCGGGCAATGCGGGCGGAAAAGCAGGCCAAGCGATTCTTTGTTTCGGGCAGGGTGCAAGGCGTGGGGTACCGTTATTTTGCCGTGGATACGGCTGAGCAACTTCGCCTGACAGGTTATGCCAAGAACCTCGCTGACGGGCGCGTGGAGGTCTATGCTATCGGAACCAGCGATCAGCTTCGCGACTTCGCTCGGGAATTGCGACGTGGCCCGGCGCTCGCCGCCGTGGCTGATGTCGCCGAAGTTGAAGCGGAAGTCTTGTTGGCTTTTAGCTCCGGATTCTCCGTGACGTTCGATCGTTAACAATCTCGGCGCGAGGCTCATAATGGATGATCTGAAGAAGCTGATTCGTGAAATCCCGGATTACCCGAAACCAGGCATTCTCTTCTACGACCTGACTACGCTGCTCAAAGATAAGCACGGCTTTCAAAAGCTAGTGGATGAGCTTTGCGATCATTATGCGGATCGTAAAGTTGACGTAGTGGTGGGCGTGGAGGCGCGCGGGTTCATTTTCGCTCCTGCGCTAGCATATCGCTTGGGGGCTGGATTCGTCCCGGTCCGAAAGCCCAAGAAATTGCCGGCCAAGACCGCAAAAGTTTCCTACCAACTCGAGTACGGCACCGATACGCTGGAGATCCACGAAGATGCCATTCGGCCAGGCCAAAGCGTCCTGATCAGTGACGATCTCTTGGCTACCGGAGGCACAGCGGCAGCCACAGTGAAACTCGTGAGGACCCTCGGTGGCACCGTGAACGGGGTGGCTTTCGCTGTTGAACTTACCTTCCTGAAGGGCCGCGCGAAATTGCCCGGTATGGACGTCTTCTCCTTGATCCAGTACGATTCCTGACATGAGCTCAAGATTCGAATCAGGAGTACTCGATGCGCTTGGCGGCGCGTTGGCGCACGACCTCAAACAAAACCACCCCTGCGGCTACAGAGACATTTAACGAGCGCACCGGGCCGGTCGCGGGAATCGAGACCACAAAATCGCAGCGCTCTTTCACGAGTTGGTGAAGACCGTTGCCTTCGCCACCCAGCACAAGCGCAACTGGTTCGCTCAGATCGATATCCGTGTAGCGCCTTTCGGCGCGCTCGTCTAACCCAACCACCCAGTAGCCAGCCCGCTTGATCTCTTCCATGGCGCGCGCCAGATTTATGACCCGTGCGACACGGAGATGCGCCGCTGCTCCGGCCGATGCGCGAACCGCCGCATCAGTCAGCCCAGCGGCGCGGCGTTCCGGTAGCACGACGCCGGCGGCGCCTGCCGCCAATGCAGTCCGAATAATGGCCCCGAGATTCTGCGGATCTTCCACGCCGTCAAGCAACACAAGCAAGCCAGATGCAGCAGAGCCGTCTCCGGCCAGAAGCTCCTCGAGCGAGACGCTGGCTTCTCGAGCGATCAAAGCGACGACACCCTGATGGTCGCGCGTTCCCGCGGCGCGATCGATCTGCGGGCGTGCTTCAAATCGTAGGGACACACCATTGCGCCTGGCCAGGCGAACGATTTCTTCCAGCCGGTCGCCGTGTCGTCCTCGCGCAATGAGCACGGATTGCACCGGACGGCGCGCGGCGAGGGCTTCTCTCACGGCATGGATGCTCGTCAATTTTTCCATTGTCGAGGAAACGAGCCGAAACTTTGTACCGCAAAGCTAGCCGCAGCAGTGACCGAAGCTAGCTGTCGAGCGTGGCAATTGCCTGGGCGGCAATCGCTTCACCGCGGCCTACTGCGCCTATGCCTTCGTTCGTTTTTGCCTTGAGGTTGATGCGCGAAGTCTCGATGCCCAGCGCTTGTGCCAATGCCTCGCGCATGGCGGAAAAATGCGGGCCCAGCTTAGGCTGTTCTGTGATTACGATGGCGTCCAGGTGCATAATGTGCAAGCGCCGTTCCTCCAGAAGGCTCCGCACGTGCTCCAAAAAACGCAGGCTGTGCGCATCTTTCCATTTTGGATCCGTGTCCGGAAAATGCGTTCCAATGTCACCGAGACCCGCCGCGCCCAAGAGGGCGTCGCAGATGGCGTGTGCCAGCGCATCTCCATCGGAATGGCCGACGGGGCCTTTCTCGAAAGGGACTTCGATGCCGCCAAGCACCAACTTGCGGCCTGCGGCGAGCCGGTGCAAGTCATAGCCGATGCCCGATCGGCTCACCGCCCAACCTCGGCTGCCATGCGTTCACGGCTTAAATAAAACTCGGCAATCTCCAAATCGCCGGGCCGCGTGATCTTCAGATTGCGTTCCGAACCCAGCACAACATGAACGTTGTGCCCGAGGCGCTCGACCAGGGCCGCTTCGTCTGAAGCCGTAAATCCGTCCGCGGCGGCTCGCGCGAACGCCTCGCGAAGGATGGCGGCTTCAAAGACCTGCGGTGTTTGCGCCAAAACGATGCGTTCCCGGGGTATGGTCGCCGTGATCAGCGCGACATCCTCCGGCAGGCTGGCGCGCTTCACCTCTTTCACCGTATCCATTGCCGGAATGCCCAGAATCGCGGCACGACACCGCTCGGCCTCTAGGATCACACGTTCCACCTGATCGCGGGTTACCAAGGGCCGAACCGCATCGTGCACCAGAACGAATTCCGTTTGGTGCGGAACTTCCGCGAGCGCTTGGGCCACCGATTCCTGGCGCGTGTCGCCTCCCGGTAAGACGCGAAACGGGCGCGCGAGACCCTCGGCGGCAATGCGCTGGTTCAAGGGTCTGATTTCGTCGGCGTGCGTCGCGATCAAGAAACTGTTGATTAACGGGGAGGCGGCCAGTCTTCGCAACGTGAAGACCACCACGGGCACGCCATCCAACAAGCGGAACTGCTTGGGCGCATCGGCACCCATGCGGGTGCCCAGACCTGCTGCCGGCAATATAGCGACAATCGAAGACATATAGTGGAGGCCCGCAACTAAAGGCCGGACGCCGAAAAGGTCAAGCGTTTACACCTCTCAGGTCCCTGGAGCCATATTCCACATCAAGTTCCACTGATTCCTCAAGATTGGCTGGGATCTGGTATGGCGGCGCGCGGGAGTCGCTCCGCCGCTGGAGGGGCTTCGACCGATCTCGCGGTTTCTACAGGCTGCGTCCCATGATTTCTCGCTTGCTCGCGGTCGTCATAACGGCCGAATATCATCTTCCCAGCCGTGGTTTGATGGACGGAGGTGACGATGATGTCCACGGTCTTGTTGATGGCCCGCCTCCCGCCATCGACCACGACCATGGTCCCGTCATCCAGGTAGGCTACGCCCTGGTTGTATTCCTTTCCCTCGCGAAGAATAAAGACCCGCATCGCTTCGCCCGGCAGTACGACCGGCTTCAACGCATTCGCCAGCTGGTTGACGTTCAGCACATCCAAGCCCTGGAGCGTGGCGACTTTATTCAAGTTGTAGTCATTGGTTACGATCTTTGCGTCGTAGCGCTTGGCCAGTTCGATCAATTTCATGTCCACTTCAGCGATTTGGGGAAAATCGTCTTCAGAGATCTCCACCTCTAGGTGCGCCATCTTCTGCATTCTTTGCAAGACTTCCAGACCCCGCCGGCCGCGCTGCCGTTTCAAGCCATCGGGCGAATCCGCTACCAGCTGTAATTCCCGAAGCACAAACTGAGGCACAACCAAAACACCCTCGAGAAAGTAAGCTTCGCAAATATCCGCGACGCGCCCGTCAATGATTACACTGGTATCCAGGATTTTCGGCTGGCGTCGATTTCCTCTTTCATTGCCAAAAAGACCGCCAAGGGCCTGTAAATTGAGCATGTCGCCTTTGCGTGCGCCAAGGACCAGGCCGATGTAGGTCATCACCAGCAGAACGCCAATATCCAAAAACGACCGCGAGTCTTCCGGGATGGTGGTCTGGCTCACCACTAGGCCCATTAAGTAGGCGCCCACAATTCCCAAAACGGAGCCCACCGCAGCGCCGATCAGCCGCCGCAAACTCGCCCGTTGCAAGCGGATCTCGAATAAGAAAACAGATATGGAAAAAATGAGGCCTACTATCGCGGCCGCGGGGCGGCTGAGTCCGAAGGGGTGAAAATGGTAACCGACCGCAATGCATGCGGCGGCAAATACCAGCCGCACGACCAACTGGTCCCACCAACTGCCGAAACGCACGTCTTTGCGATAGCCATTGAATTCAGCGCTAGTTTTCGCGCGGCTGAATTCGGAGGTCGGTACTTCGGGGGCCTGTGCAATTCGAGTATAAGGACGAGACATAAGAAGACCTCATAAATTGGTTTTGACTGATAAGAGTTAGAAGTAAAGTGATCATGATTTATATAAAACGATCTATATAAACGCCTTCCGGGAAGACGGTGCGCGCAAATGAAACGAAGAACGAGCCCCGGAACCAAGCAGGAGCGGCTTCCCTTAGGCCGCAGCGAAAGCATTGTAACACGCGGGTCAAGACTTAGGTTGCTGTAGCGCAAGGGCTTACACCACGGCCGGGGCTGAGAAGCCTTCAGGGCAGGTAAAAGCGAGGCACCCGTGTGCCTAGTGCGCAACACAGTTCGGAAGTTACCGTCCCCAGTTGTCCCGCTACTTCCGAAACGTATTGGACGGCATCCCCATCGGCGCCGTAGAACGTAGCCACGTCGCCCACCTTTACATCCGGAATATCAGTGACATCGGCGGTGGTAAGGTCCATGGATACCGTGCCAACTAGGGGAGCAAATCGGCCTCGAATGATCACCCGGCCTTTGTTCGTAAGCGAGCGCGGCAAGCCATCGGCATAGCCGGCTGAAATTACTGCTACCCGCGAGGGCCGCTGCGCTACCCATCGGCCGTTATAGCCCACGGCCTGGCCCGGCGCCGTATCGCGCACCGAAATCAATCGCGCTCGCAGAGCCAGCGCGGGCTGCAGGGGAAGTTTCGCGTTCGTTTGCGCTGTGAGTTCAGGCGGCTCGTAGGACTGGTGGTAGCCATAAAGCACCAGGCCGGGCCGAACCATGTTCGCCCAGGTTTCCGGGCGAGATGCAACCGCTGCGCTATTGGCCAAATGCACCAGCGAAGCCGACACGCCCAACCGACGCAAATGTTCCAGGATGCATTCGAACTCTCTTTGCTGTTGCTCGACACGATCATCGGTGAAGACTTCCGAGGAAGCAAAATGCGTGAAAACACCCTCACATTCGATGTGCGGGCAAGACGCCAACGTTCGCGCGAAGCACGGCACGTCGCTTGGAGAAAGTCCCAGGCGGTTCATGCCCGTTTGGAATTTCACGTGGAACTTGATCCGGCGGCGCGCGCGCGACGCGGCGCCCTCGAGCAAGCGCAACTGCTCGCAGCGTGTGATGGCCGGCGTCAACTCATATTTGATTAGGCGTTTTTCTTCGCCTGGCCAAAAGCCTGTGAGCACGAGTATCGGTTTGCGTATTTTCCCTTCGCGCAGCTCGATTCCCTCTGCTGTGCAGGTCACGCCAAACCAATCCGCGCCGGCGCGGGCCAGAGCACGAGCCACGGGAACGGCGCCGTGCCCATACGCGTTGGCCTTCACCACCGCGAGTATTTTTCGCAGCGACCGCGAGGCTGAACGCCCTTGAGGATTGACGTGCCGCCGAAGGGCCTTCATGTTGTGTGCGAGTGCGCTCAGCCGAATCTCGGCCCAGACGGGACGGCCATCGAATCGAATGCCTCGTTGCATAACGGAATATTCAGCCTAAACCAAAAATGCGCGACGGGCAAAATTGTAGCGAGCAATATGGTCCCTTTAGTCAACAGTCGACCTTCGCAACGAGAAATGGCTTTCAGGGTAGGCTCGACAAACGGGAAAAGTTCGAGCTCCCGCTTGCCCGTCGCCCTGCGCCATGGGCACAAAGCAGAAACAGCAGAGCCGCAACGCTAAGACGGTCGAAACGAAACCAATCCCTGCCGGGTAGCTTCAGCTCGGGCCTTCTCTCGAATCGTAGGTGGTGGGGTCTCTCTCCACAATCTTATGATGCGGCGCAGCACAGTCTGTCTCACTTAGCTCTTGTGAAGAGGCTCTGGAGTTCCCTTTTCGTGTAATTTGGCTCGACTGTATACCATCCGCCGCTGGTCAGCATCATTTCGTGGCGGTCCTGCGGCACGATCGAGTCCGCCGAAACCAACTCCAGAGGCTGCCTCTGTTCGAGATCCTGCGCGAGCACTGGGGCCTGCCAAAGTGAGAACGCAAGCAGCCAGCAAACAGATTGTCGTTCCCGCAACCACGTGGGCCAAAGTGACCGGCACCCTAGCACGCCACGGGTGCACCGGAAAGCAGCAGGGAACCACTCTCGGCAGAAAGCGCTCTGCTACTCGTCGCCGCCGATCCAACCTCCCCTGGCGGCTTCTTCGAAACGCGTGAATTTGCCCAGGAAGACAAACGGTATGCTGTCCACGGGCCCGTTCCGTTGTTTGGCGATCTTCAGCTCGGTCTGCGCACGTTCTTCGTCGGTGACCTCGCCCTTCTTTTTGAAAAGATTGGGCCGGTGAATGAAAAGCACTACGTCGGCGTCCTGCTCGATAGCGCCCGATTCCCGCAGGTCGGCGAGTTGGGGGCTGCGTTCCTCGCGTTCAGGGGCCCGCGTTAGCTGGCTCAGGACTAGCACGGGAACTTTGAGCTCCTTGGCCAGTGCCTTTAGTCCCCGAGTGATGCTGGAGACTTCTTCATTACGATTCGAAAACCGGCCGCGGGCGGCAATCAGTTGCAGATAGTCTACGATTACCAGCGAAAGGCCCCGATCGCGCTTCAGCCGCCGCGCCTTGGCGCCGATTTCTGTCACAGTGGCCGATCCCGAATCATCAATCCATAGCGGCGAAACCGATAATTGCGCCAGGGCGTGGGTCATCTCCCGCCAGTCTTCGCGTCGCAAATGGCCGGTTCGAAACCGGTGGGCATCGACGCGCGCCAGAGAGGCCAACAAACGCATGAGCAGCGATTCCTTGGACATCTCCAGGCTGAAGATGGCTACCGGCGCCTGCTGACGAAGAGCAACGTTTTCTGCGATATTGAGGGCCAAGGCGGTTTTTCCCACCGATGGCCGAGCCGCGAGAATGATCAATTCTGAAGGCTGCAGCCCCGAAGTGAGGCTATCGAGCTGCCCGTAGTCGGTAGCCAGCCCGGTGACGCGCTTGCCCTCGGCAATGACGCGCTCCAGGCGCTCCATATTGTCGTGAACCACATCCTTCATGGAGACGAGCCCGGTTCGAATGCGGTCTTCGGCAATCTGGAAAATGGACGATTCGGCGCGGTCGAGCAGGGCATCGGCATCCTCTTCCGCGTCCAGAGCGGTCTGCTTTATGGATTCGGTAGCGTAGATCAGGCTACGCAGCAGCGATTTTTCTTTAATGATCCGCGCATAGTGTTCCAGATTCGAAACTCGCGGCATTCCGTCGGCTAATTGCGAGAGATACGCCGCACCGCCTGCCGCATCGAGTTCGCCTTTGCGCCGCAGTTGATCGGTAAGCGTGACGAGGTCGATGGCTTGCTGTGCCTCGCCGAGTTCAATCATTTGGTTGAAAGTGCGGCGATGCCGGTCGTCGAAAAAATCCTCCGGCTTGAGCTTCTCAATGGCGGTATTTAGTGCGTGATTATCGAGCAGGATGGCGCCGAGCACGCTGCGCTCGGCATCGAGGTTCTGCGGCAGCGGACGTTCCAGGGTCGCTTCAGCCATTTATCGTTCGCCTTATATTCGCCGGAAGCTGCTCGGCGCGCAAGGACTTCTGGTCTCGCGCCAGCGACGAATAAAAAGATCAGCTCGCCCGAACTGGGGTGGGGGCACTGATTCTGCGTTTGTGTTTCAGAGCCGTCAAGAAAATGACCACGAAATCTGTGTGGAAGATCCTGCAGGTTGTGGAAACGGTTGAAAACCTGAAATAGCTGTCGATCTTGAGGAGTTCAAGTGGGAAATCTGTGAATGCGCGCGGAAAAAAGCGGGGTCCCCCAAATCTGCGCGCTTAACGGTAGCAGAATCCGCCCTCGCAAACGGCGATGGTACAGGTGGGCGGCGGTGCTAGGTCTTCATCCTTGGCGGGATACGTTGACCTTGAACGTCGTCGTGACGCCATGCACCAGCTTTGCCGTGACTTCGTATTGCCCCACCACTTTGATCGGCTCGGCGATGTCGATGCGGCGCTTATCGACTTCAAAGCCTTGCGCGGCGAGCGCCTCTGCAATATCGCCGGCCGTAACCGACCCAAATAGCTGATCGTTCTCCCCGGCCTTGCGGGAGAAGGTAAGGGTAACGTCCTTCAGCAACTCCGCTTGCTTCTCCGCGCCGGAGCGTTCTGTGGCCGTGCGCTTGGCCAGAGCCGTGCGAATTTTCTCCAACCGTTTCAGGTTTCCCGTGGAAGCTTCCAGCGCAAGTCTGCGCGGCAGCAAATAATTTCGGGCGTAGCCTTCCGCGACGTTGACCACGTCGCCGCGGGCGCCCAGTTTTTCGATGTCTTCCTGCAGAATAACTTGCATCGGATCTCCCTGGTATTTCCTCCGCGCTAGAGCTCCGTCGCAAACGGCAGCAGGGCGATGTTTCGGGCCCGTTTGACAGCCACGCCGAGCCAGCGCTGGTGCTTCGAGCAAGTGCCGGTCATGCGCCGCGGCAAAATCTTGCCGCGCTCCTGCACAAAGGGCTGGAGCATTTCGACTTTCTTATAGTCGATGAAATCCACTCTCTCGACGCAGAAGCGGCAGACCTTCTTCTTGCGAAAGTACTGCCGTTTGCCCCGGCGGCCTGGAGGTCCGCCTCCTCCCGGCCCGGCTGGTCGTCCCTCGCGCGGCGCTCCCGACGGACCGGAAGCGCGGGTTGTGGGCTGTTGCTCACTCATGGTTTTGATCTCGACTTTCTCTAAGATTGAATATCGTCGCGCTAGCCGGCTGCGGCTTGTTGCTCTGCCGCCGAGCCCCCTGCAGGAGCTGCCGCCAGCTTGCGCGGCCGGCGCCGCGCGCGATGTTCACGATGCGCGACCAGCTTCTGCTGCCGCTTGATCTCCTCGTCCAAACGCACGGTCATATACTTGATGACCGCGTCAGAAACCTTCAGGCGCCGCTCGAGTTCCTTGATCAAGCTGCCTTGCGTGCTATGCAGTGCGAGGTAAACATAGAATCCTTCTCGCTGTTTGGCCACGCGATAAGCCATCTTCCGCGTTCCCCACTTCTCCACCTTCTCCACTTTGCCGCCATGCTCGGAAGCAGTTTGCTCGAGCGTGCTCACGATCTTAGTGATCTCTTCTTCGGGCGTAGTGGGCATACAAATGAAAATCAGATCGTACAAACGTTCGGCCATTTTTCCTCGTTTCGGTGTGCGGCGCCACCAGGCCGCAACACGCTAAATATTGCTTTCGTCTCCGGTTTCGTCTGGCGGAGCAATGCGCCGGTTGAACCGATTCATCGCCGGTGCGATTCCACGCGTCAGGATGAGCTCCACTGCCTCTGTGGCCTGCTCGGTCATCTCTGCCGCCATCTCCAAGTCCGCCTTGCGCATCGGCCTGAGAACATATGCAGCCAGATCGCCCACCGGACGGTCCGGCCGGATGCCCATGCGCACACGCGGGAACTCCCTGCTGCCAATCGTGCTGATGATGGACTTCAAGCCCTTGTGGCTTCCGGCGCTTCCCCGCTGGCGAACCCGCAGCATGCCCCAGGGCAGTGCCACATCGTCATACAGCACGACCATCTCTTCTGGGCTACACGCAAACCGCCCGAGCAAGTCCCGCACCGCGAGCCCGCTCAGGTTCATCATCGTATGCGGCTTGGCCAGCGCGATCTCCTGGCCGGCGAACTGGCCCCGGCCGACCAGCGATTTGGCCTCCGGCCTTTCCACTCGGATCCGCGCGCGTTCGGCGATCGCGTCCACGCCGAGAAAGCCCAGATTGTGCGGCGTCCGCGCATATTCCGGACCGGGATTACCCAGGCCCACGATCAGCCACATTGGCGCGCAAGGAGCACCGCAATTCGCCACGCCCCGCCGAACATCGAGAGTCTCGGCCGGCTACTTCTTGGCCTTTTCCTTCTCCTCGGCTGCGGGCGCAGCGGCGACCTCTTCCCCTTCTTCGGCTTCCTTCTTGCCCTTCTTGATGACTTCGGGCTCGGCCGGCGCGGCGGCTTCGGCTGCTGCGGCTTCGGCCGGCTTCTCTTCCTCGGCGCGCAACGCCACGACGTGCGCCACCACGCGTTGCGGATCGCTCAGCAACTTGATTTTCGCAGCGTCAATCGGCAGATCGCCCACGCGCAATTGTTTGCCAATCATCAATTCGCTCACGTCCACACGGATTTCCCCCGGGATATCCGAGGGCAGGCATTCGACCTCCACTTCGCGCGTAACCATCTCGAAGATGCCGCCCTGCAGCTTCACGCCTTGCGGCTCGCCGAAGGTATGCACCGGAACCATGACGTGGATGCGGACGTCCATGGCCACGCGCAACAAATCCACGTGCAGAAGGGAACCGAGCAGGGGATCGACCTGCCAGTCTTTCAGCATGGCCGGTTCATCCCCCGTGGGCAGCTTCACCTTGAAGATGGTGTTGTGGCCGGATTCCGAGCGCAGAATAGCGGCGAGCTGTTTCGTATTCACGGCTAGTGTGACCGACTTGCCGTCACCACCGTAGAGTACACCCGGCACCTGGCCCTGGCGGCGCAGACGCCGCGCCGCATTTTTGCCGCGATCATCGCGCGGCCTGGCTTCGACAGTAATTTGGTCCATGTTCTTCCTCTCAAACTGGTAACTCTAGATAAAAAGCTCGCTGATGGATGTCTCCTCGTGAATGGAGCGAATCCCGCGCGCCAGCAACTCCGCCACGCTCAGGACCTTGATCTTGCGCAGCTTGCGCGCGGCTTCACAAAGCGGCAGCGAATCAGTGACCACAATTTCAGAGATCGGCGAACGGCACAGGCGCTCCACCGCGGGACCCGAAAGCACCGGATGTGTGCATGCCGCGAAAACTTCGGTGGCCCCTTCATTCAACAAAGCTTCGGCAGTCTTCACCAGCGTTCCCGCCGTATCGATGATGTCATCAATGATCAGCGCCGGCCGGCCACGCACATCGCCGATCAGGTGCATCACCTCACTGACGTCCACGTCCACGCGGCGCTTATCCACGATGGCCAGCGGCGCATCGAGTCTCTTGGCAAATGAGCGCGCCCTTTCCACGCCGCCCGCATCGGGCGAAACCACCGTGACCTCCTGCAGCTTGCGTTGCTTGTAATACTCCACCAGTACCGGCGAGGCATTAAGATGATCCACCGGTACGTTGAAATAGCCCTGAATCTGCGGCGCATGCAGATCCAGCGTCAGCGCGCGGCTGGCGCCCGCCGTTTCCAGCAAATCCGCCACCAGCTTGGCGGAAATCGGAACCCGTGGCTTATCTTTGCGATCTTGCCGCGCATAGGCGTAATAAGGCACCACGGCCGTCACGCGCCAGGCCGAAGCGCGTTTGAATGCATCGATCATAAGCAGCAGCTCGAACAGATGATGATCGACCGGATCGGCGCATGTCTGTACCACAAACACATCCGCGCCGCGAACATTCTCCAGAATCTGAAAATAGATCTCGCCATCGCTGAACCGGCCCAGCTTCGCGCCCCCGACATCCACGCGCAAATAGCTGCAGATGCGCTGGGCGAGTTCCGGGTACGCGCTTCCGGCAAAGATCTTGAACTTTTCGTCGATCAAATCCGTCCACCGAGCCACAACGCCTTAGAGCCTGCTCGGCCCGCCTGCGCCAGGGCCCCACAAGGCACGGGTGTAGGCCTTGCGCGAGAGTGTGCTGCAAAGGAAGACCTGGTCTTCCGGAAACAAACGAGCGGATCGGCGCGCCTGCGCTGGGTTTGGGAATATTCCAAACACCGCCGAACCGCTACCCGCCAGCGCGGCTTCCGCAGCTCCTCCCCGGAGCAATACTCGGCGAATCCGAGCTAGCCGAGGATACCGCCGGAAGACAACCGTCTCGAACTCGTTCGAGAGATGATCTTCCTGTGGGCTCCAGCACAGAGCGCAGAAACTCCATAGTCTAGGGTTGTCAGGATTCTTTGTCAATCTGCGATCCAGCCAGCCGTAGGCATCGCTAGTTCTGACCGCAATGTCTCGCGGCGCGACCACCAACAGAGTTTGCCGCTGGCCATCGGGCAGAGGATAGACTTCGTCACCGCGGCTGGTTCCCAAGGCCCGGCCACCGAAGAGGAAGAAAGGTACGTCCGCACCCAGCCCGGCTGCAATCTCCAGCAATTGCTCGGGAGCGATGCGCCGTTTGGTAAGCCGCGACAAGCCCGCCAAGGTTGCGGCGGCATCGCTCGAACCGCCTCCCAAACCGCGAGCGACCGGGACGCGTTTGTTCAGAGTGATGCGGACTCCACCAGGGAATCGCACATGGCGACGGAAGGCTTCTGCGGCGCGCCAGACTAAATTGTCCCGTTGCGAGCCCGCAGCCAAGACGGAGTCGCTGAGGATATCCAGTTCAATGCCACGATTCCGGCTGCGCTCCAGCTGCAAAGTATCGTGAAGGCTAATGGACTGAAAGATGGTGCGCAGCTCATGGTAGCCGTCGGCGCGCCGTGCCAGCACGTCCAAGCGCAGATTCACCTTCGCAAAAGCTGGCACTCGGATCGATGGCATGCCGCGGGTCAGTGCGGGTTTTCTACGGCGGGAGACTTCTGCTGCGCCAGGTGGCGCCTCACACTGGAAATCTTCTGTTCCAGTTCCGCTACTTTGTCTTCCTCGAATTCGGCTGGCACGACACGATGCCATTCCGCCACTGACTTTTCCCATTCCACGGCAGCCTGTTCGGTGCGCCCGCTCTTGGCGAGCACGTCGCCCAGGTGGCTGAGCATGGTCGGATCGTGCGAATCGCGATCAATCGCTTTGCGGATGTAACTTTCTGCCTGGGGCAATTTGTTTTGCTTGTAGAAAATCCAGCCCATACTGTCGAGGTAGGCGGCATTAGAAGGATCGACATCCAGAGCGCGTCGCAGCATATCGGCAGCTTCGTCCAGCCGCACGCCGCGATCGGCGAGCATATAGCCGAAATAGTTGAGCGCCGACGCGTTTTGAGGATTGATCGCCAGAACGCCCTTGAAAGCCTGTTCGGCCTGTTCGTACTTCTTCTGCCGTTCGTACATGCCGCCGAGCAGGAAGCCTACCGTCTCTTTATCGGTGGGATTCTGCGCAAGCTTTTCCGCTGAGCGTACGGCCTTTTCCGCATCGCCAAAACGCCGGCTCTCGGTATAGACCTGTGCGAGATTGGAATAAATCTCCACATCACTGGGTGCGTTCTGGAGCAGGGGCTGCAAAGTCTGTGCAGCCAGATCGGGCTGTTTATTTTCGCCGAAGAGGATCGCTTGACTGATCAAGAGTCGACGGTCGCGCGGATGTTCGCTCAGCGCTTTGCTGGTTTCGTCGAAAGCGCGCGGAAGATCGCGGTTGGCGCGATAGGTGTCAATGATGAGCATACGGGCGCGAAGATCTTCTTCCGGTCCCAGGCGTACCATTTCCTCAAACGTATTGATGGCCGCCGAATAGTTTTGTTCGTCGCGATACAGTTGCCCGAGCAACTGATAGAGAATTCCCAGAGAGCGGCGGCGCGCTGGCGCGAACTCAGATTCCGCCTTCACTGCCGCGACCGCAGTGGAAAGGACGCGCACGGCTTCATCGTAGTGCTCTTCGGCTTCGTAGACCGCAGCTTCGTTATAGACCACTTCCAGATTTCCCGGAGCCAGCCTCTTGGCCAGCAGAATCTCCTCCTCCGCTTTATCGAACTGGCGCAGCCGGCGGTAAATTTCGGAAATTCGCAGGTGGTTATTGGCGCTGTCGGGTTCCAGATCTACTAGCCTCTGATACTCCGTGAGCGCATCGGTGTACCTCGCTTGCTCATACAGAGATTGGGCCAGGTGCCGCCGATGTTCCGCCTGGTCCGGCTCCAGGGCCACCGCCTGCCGATACGCTTGCTCCGATTTGCCGCGTTGTTGTATCTGCTGGTAGGCGTCGCCGAGCCGGTCGTAGAGCTCCGCGTTGGGAGCACGTTGTACAAATGATTCCAGCAACGAAATTGCTTGCTGCGGGTTACTGTGGTCCAGGAAGAGCTGCGAGAGCTGCTCGACCGCTCCCTTATTTTGAGGATCTCTTACCAGCACTCCCCGAAGCACCTGCTCGGCCTGGTCGTCTTGATTGTCCAGACGCAACAGCCGCGCCAGCCACAATGTCGACTCGCCGTCGGTCGAATCCAGGCGCAGGATTTCGCGCAACTGACCGATCGCGGCCGTGATGGTCTGCTGCTGCTCGGACGAATTGTTCAGATCACCGAGGAAACGGATATAGATGCGTGCCAGCAGACGGCGCGCGGAAATATCATTGGGATCGCGGCGAATAAGCTCTTCCGCTTCGTTTACCGCTTCTCGGGAGCGGTGCGCAAGAAAATAAACCTCGGCGAGGTCCTCACCGATTTCCGGGCTGGACGGATCAATGGCGTACGCTTTCTTATAAAAATCGATGGCTCTTGCGGCATCTTCGGCGTGCCCGGAGGAGGCAAACTCCTGCTCGTAGAGATGCCCCATGGTTACGTTGTAGTAGGCCTGGGCGCGCTGATCTGGTGAGACGGCGCCTTGGGCAGCTCGCGGTTGGTCCTGAGCCAGCACCACACTACCCAGGGCGCCACAAATTAGGACCACCAACGTCAGAAATCGCGGTTTCATGGAAGCCTCAGAACTGTCGATTATCACACGAGTTCGCTCATGCTCAAAGCACCCCGACATTCGGCCGTTCCACCTCTGCCACTTCCTGTCGGATGCTTCTGAGCAGCCGAAGGTGTCTTCGCTTGTTGCCGGGCCCTAGCTTTTGGCCGCCCCAGGATGCCAATTTTCACCGGGATTTATCTTTGCACGGGAAATAGCGATTCTGAATGGCTCGTTAGCTGTGCCGAGTTTAATGACGAAAATGCCGAGCGCCCGTAAATACCATGGCCAGCCCTAACTGGTCAGTAGCGGCGATGATCT
Organism: Acidobacteriota bacterium; assembly: GCA_003223325.1. Classification (GTDB taxonomy): domain Bacteria; phylum Acidobacteriota; class Terriglobia; order Acidiferrales; family UBA7541; genus Palsa-189. The sequence continues at coordinate 16,692 of QHYS01000331.1, read as the reverse complement.
CTCGGTCGCGCACGGAGCCGCCCGGTTGTATGAACGCCGTAGCCCCTGCGCGTGCGGCCTCCTCCACTCCGTCGGGAAACGGAAAAAAGGCATCCGAGGCAACAGCACTGCCGGCCAGCGATTCCTGCGCCTTCAGAACCGCGATCTTCACCGAATCCACGCGGCTCATCTGACCCGCACCGATACCCAGAGTGCGGCTGGCTCGCGCGAAGACAATGGCGTTCGATTTAACGTGCTTCGCGACCTTCCAGCCGAATAACAGATCCCGCAGCTCCTCGCGGCTCGGTTGGCGTTTGGTAACCACCTTCAGATCCGATTCCGCGATGGTGAGTGTATCGGGCTCCTGCACTAAAATGCCACCCGATATGCGTTTCAGATCCCACACGGGCTTCATTTTTCTGGGAGCGGCGCTCACCTGCATCAGACGAAGATTCTTTTTCCCGGCCAGCGTCTCACGCGCCGCGTAATCGTACCCGGGCGCGACAATGCATTCGACAAAAAGCTTGGCCACCTCCGCAGCGGTCTCGGCATCCACAATGCGGTTGAGAGCCAGCACACCACCAAACGCCGAAACGGGGTCGCAACCGAACGCCTGTCGATAGGCCTCTGCCAGGGTCTTCTGTTCCGCCGTGCCGGAGGGATTGTTGTGCTTCACAATCACGCATGCCGGATCGACAAATTCCTGCACCAGAGACCAGGCCGCATCCAGATCAACGAAATTGTTGTAAGAGAGCTCCTTGCCTTGAAGTTGCTCTGCCGCTGCCAAACCTGATGCGGGGAGCCCGGTCGGAATATAGAGGGCGGATTTCTGATGCGGATTCTCGCCATAGCGCAACGCGGCGTGCCGCGATAATTCCAAATGCAGTTGCGCGGGCAAGTCCGGCCGTTCACCCAAAATCACCGCGTTATCGGACACGCCGAGCCGCTCGAGTTCGCTGGCAATCAAGCTGTCGTACCGCGCCGTCATGGCGAAGGCTTTGCGCGCCAAGGCCAATCGTGTCTCCAATGACCAATCGTGGCGTTCCGAAAATTCGTCCAGGAGTCCGCTATAGTCGCCCGGATCGGTGACCACCGCCACACTCTCGAAGTTCTTCGCTGCTGAACGCACCATGGCTGGCCCGCCGACATCGATGTTTTCGACGAGGTCTTGGGTCGAAACGCCCGGCCTAGAGGCGGTGGCTTCAAACGGGTATAGGTTAACCACCACCAGATCCACGGGAGCAATTCCGTGTCTGCGCGTCTCCTCGCCGTCTTCGGGACGATTTCGGCGGAACAAAATCCCGCCATGCACTTTCGGGTGCAAGGTCTTGACGCGCCCACCCAGCATCTCCGGCCAGCCGGTCATCTCCGCGACTTCTCGAACCGTTATGCCGGATTCGCGCAGCAGCTTGGCCGTACCCCCAGTCGAGACCACCTCTACGCTGGCTCGCTCGAGAGCACGCGTGAACTCCACGATTCCTGATTTTTCGTGAACGCTGACCAGAGCCCGCTCTATTGGCACAGACTACACTCCACTTGGAGATGGAAATTGACGAAGACGAATTGTAGCGCGCTCCCGGCAAAAGTCACTTCTTTCAGCAGGAACGCGTCCTAACAGGAGTGGCTTCGCGCCGGAAACAAACTCGAGCCGAGCTTTCGCAGGTTAACAAAGAAGACGCTGCCAAAGTTTGAGGAGGCGAATTTCGGGTCGCGGACCAGGCGATCAGCTCTTCACACGAGCCTTCAGCCGCGCTTTGCCGTTTTCCACGCTGACCAGGAATTCGATTTTCTGGTCCCGCTGTTTGCGGATTTGTTCGGATTTCTGCAGCAGGAATTTCTCGAACTTCTCTCGGGAGAGCCGGTCGACGGACTCGCCGGAGCTATGCAGAGCCTCACGAAACGCACGGTAGAGCTCATCCACCTTATCGGATTCCCGTTCCAGATCGGAGCAAGTGATGGCTATTAAGGGCGGGGAGGCGGCCGGGCGAGAGCGGGCGCGCTGGACTTCAATCGCTCGCGCCGCCGCGCCGAAATGCCGCTCCACTGTCCCGTCCTCGCGTTTCCGCATCCTCTTGTGGAAAATCTCGCGGTACTTGGCGTAAGTCTGGGCCAAATTCCCATATCGAAATCGTTGTCCGTAGTTCATTTGCGCGGCACGGTCGCCGTAGCGTTTGATGACTTGCTCGATCCGCCATTCGATATCGGCGGGCGGGCGTTTTTTGCCACCGCCGAAATATTGCTCAAATTCGATCTTGAGCTGGCGAATGTCCCGCTCGAGGCGAATCAAGTCTTCGTCAGTCTGGTTTGTGGGCATTGGTGCAGGAGGAGTTTTTATGCTAGAAGACGCGCGCGACTGCGTCAATTGCCCCTTGGTTCCTTGCTCCCTATCAGGCACGGCGGCGGTCGGTCTACTAGGTTGCTCTGCGGGCGAAGCCTATGCTGAAATGCCATGCTATGAGTTCTGCAGCCGATGCCGCTCGCGATCAGCGCATGGTACTGCTCCGCAAGATTCCGCCGGTAGACGAACTGCTGGGCTTGCCTGCGCTTGCGGAACTTGCGGCTCGCGTCGGTCGCGACCTCGTCGTCGACGCGGCGCGAACCGCCCTCGAACGGATTCGCGACGACATTTCCCGGGGTCTCGCGAGCGGCTCGCCAGAACCACAGGCCATTGCCGCACAGATCGTCAGCAACGTGGCTGGGCTGCTGAAGCCCTCGTTGCGAGGCGTGATTAACGCCACAGGCGTGATTCTGCACACGAACTTGGGCCGCGCGCCGCTCGCCGAAGCAGCCATCGAGCACATCCGCCAGACGGCGGGACAGTACACCAATCTCGAATACGACATTGCCGCGGGCACCCGAGGCCGAAGGGATGTGCACACCGGCTCGCTGCTGGCCCGCGTGACTGGCGCGGAGGCCGCCTGCGTGGTGAACAATAACGCCGCCGCGGTGTTTCTCGCGCTCGCCTCTCTCGCTCGCGGAGGCGAAGTCATCGTTTCGCGCGGCGAACTCATCGAGATCGGCGAATCGTTTCGCATCCCCGATATTATGGCGGAGAGCGGCGCCGTTCTGCACGAAGTCGGCACAACGAACCGCACTTGTATCGGCGATTACGAACACGCCATCAACGAGCGCACGCGGCTCCTGCTGCGCGTGCACCGCTCGAATTTTGCCATCCTGGGCTTTACCGCGCGACCCGCGCTTGCCGAACTTGTCGAACTCAGCCAGCACACGGGCATAGCGCTCTACGAAGACCTGGGCTCCGGATGCCTGGCCGATCTCGGCCCGCAAGGCTTCGCCGAACCGGTGGTAGACGCAAGCATTAAGGCGGAGGTGGACCTGGTGTCGTTTAGCGGTGACAAATTGATGGGCGGGCCGCAAGCCGGCATTCTGGCCGGCCGGCGCGAACTCATCGCGCGTCTGCGCAAACACCCGCTGTTTCGCGCTCTGCGCGTCGATAAACTCGTGATCGCTGCGCTCGAAGCGACTTTACTCGCTTACCTGCGCTGCGATTTCGATTTCCTGCCCGCGCTGCAAATGATACGGGCGAGCGCCGCTGAAATCGGGGGGCGCGCTCGCAAAATTGCTCAAGAACTGAAGCCGGTTGCGGCCTCGGCGCAGGCCCAAGTGGAGATCGCGGACGGGCAATCGGTGATCGGCGGAGGCTCGACCCCGGCCGAGTATTTGCCGACGCGCCTACTGCACATCAGCAGCGCGAAATATTCGGCCACTCAACTGGAGGCAAGGTTGCGCACCGGCACCAAGATTGCGGGCGCGGAGCACACACCCGTGCTCGCGCGCGTCTCCGAGGATCGGCTGGTGCTGGACCTGCGCACGGTTTTCGCTTCACAGGAAACAGCCCTTATCCGGGCGCTCACCGCCGCTTTGAACTAAGCTGCCTCTTACGCCCAAGAAAATTAGCGCTCGCTCGATCTTTCATCGCGGGCGACTTTGGCTTCGGCCATGATTTTTTCGATCTCGTCCACGCTTCGGGGCAGGCGCGCCGTGAGAAGTTTATAGCCGGTGGGGGTAATCAGCACATCGTCTTCGATGCGCACGCCGATTCTTTCTTCTGGGATATAAACGCCGGGCTCCGCAGTGACCACCATGCCTGGTTCGAGCGGGCGGCTGGGATCGCCGGCATCGTGCACTTCGAGGCCAATGTGGTGCCCCAACCCATGAGTGAAGTAACGGCCCAGGCTGCGTCCATCCCGATCTGCGCCATGCGTATTGATGTAGTCGTAAGCAACTTTGAAGAGGCTATTGGAACCCTGCCGACCCAGCGTCGCCCCCGGCTTCATTGCGGCCAGCACGGCATTCTGCGCGCCGAGCACGATGTCATAGATTTCTCGCTGGCGCCCTGTGAAATGGCCGTTTGCGGGCAGTGTGCGGGTGATGTCAGCGGTGTAGCCGGAATACTGGCCGCCCACATCTATCAGGACAACATCGCCATCCTGAATCAGGGCGTCCAGTTGGTTGAAATGCAAAATCGTGGAGTGCAGGCCGGTCCCGACGATGGGCGCGTAAGCCTCCGTCTCGCACCCGCCATAGGCGTGGATCTCCACCATGCGAGCGGCGACCTGATATTCGTAAAGGCCTGGCCGAACCATACGCGTGGCCGCAAGCTGTGCGTCCATGGAAAGCTCGATGGCTTTCGTGAGTAGCGCGATTTCGCCGGGCGTTTTGATCTGACGCATCGCGCCGATGGCGGCCGCTGCATCCCGCACGGCAATTCCCGGCGCCGCCTGTGTGATCCATGCGGACCATTCTCGCGCATGCGGATAGCCGGTGTCCTCCGCATGAGGCGCGAGCGTCCATATCTCGTGGTAGCTTTGCGCCAAATCGGTGAGGTGCGACTTTAGATTCGAGAAAGCTTCGATGGCGGCAAATCCAGTCTTTTTTTGAACATCCGCATCGGTGGGTCCCATCCGGGGACCGTTCCATTTTTCCTCTTCAGATTTGCGAGGCGGCAGAAATAAGATTTCGTTCGCTCCCTTCCAGCTTTTCTCCGCAGTCCCGGAGGGGACGAGCAAAAGCGCGGCGCCTTCTTCGTTGTGGCCGGTCAGATAGTAGAAATTCGGTTCCTGCAGGAAGACGTAAGAAGGCGAGGAGTTCTCGCGGCCGGTGTAGCCGAATAGCAGCACGGGCGCACTGAGCTGCGCGACGAGATGTGCGCGGCGTTCGGCGTAGACGCCATTCGGTTCGCGTTCTCGTGCATCCAGAAGGAGGGCCAGCGGCGCCGACAGCGTCGTAAGCACCAGGGCAAAAACAGCGATGGGGCGAATTGCTCGCCGAGGTCTCAGGGCCTTAGGCATGGCGCCGCTCCCGGAGGGGCGCAACGCGCTGCGCAACTTTCTTAACCGGCGAAAGCTCATCGTGTGCGTGACTTTCGCCAGACGATGCCAGACGGTCGAGCGCGTCGCCGCTTAGTCGAAACGTGGTCCATTCATCCATGGGAACGGCTCCCAGATCCTGATAAAATTCCATAGCTTGTTCGTTCCAGTTCAGCACGGACCATTCCAGGCGTCCGCAGCCGCGTTCCCGGCCGAGACGCGCGAGAGTGAGGAGAAGCGCTTTGCCGACGCCGCGGCCGCGAAATTGATGCTCGACGAAGAGATCCTCGACGTAAATGCCAGGTTGGCCCCTAAAGCTCGAAAACGTGAAGGAATAGACAGCGAAGCCGGCGGGCTCATCGCGGACATATGCGAGGATCGCTTCGGCGACCGGACGCGCGCCAAAAAGCGCCGCGCGCAAGTCCGCTTCCGTGACCGTAGCTTCGCTCGAGATATCCCCGTACTCCGCCAATTTTCTTATGAACTCGAGAACCAGCGGCACGTCGGATTCTTGGACAGAGCGGATTTGCAGGTCCGTGTTAGAAGGCATGGTTGGATTCTCGCAAAAGCCTTCGGCGGACGCCAGCGCTACTTCAGGAACATAATATACGCAGTTATTTTCGAACCCATCTTCAGGGCTCCATTCCCGGTTCGATATCAAGAAATCTTAGATAAGCCGTGATCGAATAGACCTCAAAGCGTGCGTACTTGGCGCAGCGCTCGGGACGCCGCAGGGTGTCTCCCTTCCTTCAGTTTGAGAGTAATGGTAGGTTCCAGCGGAGGGCAGGCTTCGTCCTGCGGTGACACCTATGCACGAGAGCTTTGTATTTGCGGATCTTCGGGAACTGTTCGCGAAAGCGAATGAAGAGAAGTCTGGCGATCAACTGGCTGGCATTGCGGCTCGCTCGGAGCGAGAGCGGGTGGCAGCGAAGCGCCGGCTCGCCGATCTGTCGCTCGATGAAATTCTTCGGCAACCCCTGATTGCTCCAGATGACGATGACGTAAGCCGCTTGATCCTTGATACGCACGAGGCGGATAGCTTTAAGACGATCAAGAGCATGACTGTAGGAGCGTTCCGGGAATATATCCTTGACGACGCAACCGGTGAAGCGGAACTGAAGCAGATTCAGCGCGCGATCGTTCCTGAAATCGCCGCGGCTGTAGCTAAGATAATGAGCAATAAAGATTTGATCTTGGCCGCGGCGAAGGTTCGAAACATCACGCGTTGCCGGAATACGATGGGCCAGCGGGGCGTTCTAGGCATTCGGATACAGCCGAATCATCCCATCGATGATATTGCAGGCATCCTGCTGGCGACATTCGAGGGATTACTCTATGGCTGCGGTGATGCTGTGATAGGAGTAAATCCAGCATCGGATTCCATCGCAGCGGTTTCCTCAATTCTGCGCGCTCTCGAACGTCTAGTGGATGCTTATCACGTTCCAACCCAAAGCTGCTGCCTAGCGCATGTGACGACACAACTAACGGCGCTCGAGAGCGGCGCGCCGGTTGATTTGTTATTCCAATCAGTCGCTGGGACTGAAGGTGCAAATCGAAGCTTTGGCATCACGCTTTCAATGTTGGCGGAAGGCCGGGAACGTGTTCTTGAACATCACCGCCGGCGCGATGTGCCGTGGAAGGGCGAAAACGTGATGTACTTCGAAACCGGCCAGGGCAGTGCGCTTTCCGCCGACGCGCACCATGGCGTGGATCAATTAACATTGGAAGCGCGGGCCTACGGCGTGGCGCGGGCGTTCGATCCCTTCCTGGTAAATAGTGTGGTCGGCTTCATCGGACCCGAATACCTCTATGACGAGCGGCAGATCATTCGAGCGGGTCTCGAAGATCATTTCATGGGCAAGTTGCTGGGATTGCCGATGGGTTGTGATGTTTGCTACACCAACCATGCGGCCGCAGACCAAAATTCCGCGGACAATCTTGTGATGCTGCTTACGGCCGCCGGATGTAACTACTTCATGGGAGTTCCCTGCTCGGATGACGTGATGCTGAATTATCAATCGACCAGTTATCACGACGCGTTGGCCGTTCGCAGAATATTCAATTTGCAGCCGGCACCTGAGTTCCTGGTGTGGCTACGCGAAACGGGAATCTATCGGGATGGCCAACCCGTACAGTTGGACTCCACGGCCCGGCTAAAACTTTTGCACGGATTTGAATCTTCATTGCAAGGAATTGCGTGACGGCTCGGGAAAAGGACGAAGCGGTTGGTGCGGCAAGCTGGCCTGAAATCGTGCGGCGGATTCAGGCGCGGACACCCGCGCGGCTTCTGGTCGGGCGCAGGGGAGCAGCTTATCCCACCGCTACACAGCTCGAACTGCGCGAGGCGCATGCTGCGGCCCGGGATGCGGTCTATGCCGAGATGGATACTCGCGCGATTTTTAGTGGGAGCTTTCTGGAGCAATGGAAGTTGTTCGAGGTTTCGACCCAAGCCGCCGACAAACAAGAATACCTGTTGCGGCCGGACCTGGGGCGCCATTTCGCAGATTCGGCGCGCGTTGAAATATTGAATCGGTGCTCGAAGGGCAACGACATTGAGATTGCCATCGGAGATGGTCTCTCGGTTGCGGCAGTGGCGGCGCAAGTTCCTCGATTACTGCCCCTTCTTTATCCATCCGCGTTTAAGCGGGGATGGACCGTCGGACAAACGCTTATGGTTCGGTACTGCCGCGTCGGAATCTTGAACGAAATCGGCGAGTTGCTTACGCCTAGAGTTGCGGTGCTCCTGATTGGCGAGCGCCCGGGACTCGCTGCGGCGGATAGCCTTTCCGCATACATGGCCTACTGCCCCGACTCTACTCATACCGATGCTAATCGAAATCTAGTCTCGAATATCCATTCACGAGGCCTGAGCCCTGAAAATGCGGCGGATCGCATCTTGCGTCTTGCTGAATTGATGATCCTCGCACGGACCAGCGGCCAGCAGTTAAGAATCGATGACCCGAAGCCGACGCGCACAATTATTGGTGAGGCGACGACCCAGAGCACCCAGACTAAGCACGAGTGAGCGGAACCATGCCAGGAAGAGCAACTAAGCCGATTGAGCCTTTTGCATGAAAACTGGCGGTTCATCGGCGCTGGGCCCCCAACTGGCAGGCACCGCAACGTTGAGCAGCCGCAGGTACACGCTGAACTGGCCGCGATGCTGGTACCAGTGGCTGAGCATGACGTCACGCAAGAACTCCGCACGAGGTTGAGCCAAGACTTCCCGTCCACCGGCAACTAGGCGCCAGGTTACCCTCATTGCCGCGTCAGTAAAATTTGGAATAGAGTCTGCACTGTAGCGATGCTTTCCTCAAACGTTTTCAGGATCTCTTGACGGTTTGCTGGTTGTGGAAACTTGGCAAAGTCTGGCGCTTGCGCCGGATTGTTTTGCACGAAGCGAACGACTCCGCCAGGAATAAAGGCGAGGTGGTAGGCGAGCTGCCCGGCCGACATGGATTTCCCGTGTGGCTTCCAGGTCAATTTATCTTCCGGCAGCCGCTCCAGAAATTTCCGTGTGATGGGCGCTTGTTCTTCAAATTCTGCGAGCAATGATCGTGCGATGGACATGGCGATTCTCCCTTTTTCGAAGATGTAAACCTATTGGCTGAAAGCGGACTTGGAGAGTGATCGCTCCGCGCGCTGGCGAACTTTTTCGTGAATGTAGTTCCAACCTGTGACTACGCCCCTCCTGTGCTCTTCCTGAACCAGACCGAAGGCTGAGTGGCGAAACTTGATGAGCGTTTGACCAGCTTCTTCGTTGAGGCGGTATTGCACATTGTTGGCGACAGGATAAGACATAAAGAGAGGTCCGGTGATTTCAACGAGCGTAGGGCGCTTGATGGCTTGCACACTGCCCCAGAAGTGTCCGTTGCCTTCGCCGAGATCACGAAACCAGCGACCTCCGGGCCAGGGTTCGAGTTTCATCGGCAGCGGTGTTCCATCAGGCATTTCATTAGAGGCGCCCAGCTGTTCCAGAAGTGCCGCGAACGTGACATCAAGGGATGCGCGGACGCGGATTTCCTGATTCACATGTAGAGAGAGGCTTTCAATTTCTGGAAGGGTCAACGTCATGACTTCTCCTTTGCGAGGTTTGATTGGATCCCGGGCCGCGGTTCATGTGTGCTTCGGCTCGTTCCTGGATGCGGCTCAACTGATGCTGCCAGAAACGCTCGAACGTGCCCGTCCATTCGTGTAGAGGACGAACGGCATCGGCGTTGGTGCGATAGAGCATGCGGCGGCCGTCGCGGCGCACGTGGACCAAGCCGACCTCGCGGAGGACGCGGAGATGCTTGGAGACGGAGGGCTGTTCAAGCCCGAGCGCGTCCACGATGTCACCGACTGGACGCTCCCGAAGAGCCAGAAGGGCCAAAATCTCGCGCCGCCGAGGCTCGGCAACGGCGTTGAAAGCGTCGGAGGTAGTGGAGGCACGTGGCATATATAAGGATAGATAATGCATTCCCATATGGGCATATGTCAAGAGGAGTTTTTGGCGCGAGTCCCCGGAAGGGTCACTCCATTATTTTCAGAATCCTGGGTAATCCAGTTGCCCGCCTGGAAACGCTGTGGCCCCACTGTGGAACGTGCGGGATCAGCCGGGTGCGAGAGCATACATCAGATGAGGGAGTCACTTCAAAGAAAGGTCAGCCCTGATCTTGGAATCGCGCTGCCACAGCACTGACGAATTCTCTCGCCTGTGTATCCGTGAGACCTCCGACGCGAATTGTTTTGTGACCACCCTCTGAACTCTCAGCGACATCCCATTGGACCGAATTGCAGCCAAGGCGAAAGGGCATACCCGAAATCACATCAAATTCCCCATCAGAAAGACTCTGGAAGCTAATTACCCAACGGAACGTCTCTGGATTGAAACCCACACTGAACCGATCCTTCAATATGGAGCTTCTAAGGCGAGCGACAATCGCGTCATGAAGGGTATGTAGTCGCGCTTCGTGCTGTTTCGTATCTTGTCGGAGTTCGGTCACAGGACTTCCAGGTGCCCTTGCGCCGCGCTTTGTCCGTGGCCAATTAGTATGCGAAGATTAATATAAGCTTCTGGTAAATGGAACCAGAAACCTAGATATCGCAGTGATGTGGGTCAGACTCGGGAGGATTCACGGACTAGGAACAGGCGGTAATTTCTGGGCTGCCGCCAACTCCGTAAGGCAGGCTTCAAGGCGTCTCTGATCGTTTCCGTCAATCTCAGTAACCGATACCCGACGGCGCTATTGGTTTGGTTTCGAACACAATGCACAACACGACCCATTGCGGAAAAATGAGTTCCAGAATGTGCCATCTTGAGCGCGACTCTGGCGGTCTCCTTGAGGCAGCTCTGTCTTGACAAAACACCCGTATAAGCTCACTGCCCGAACCAACGCTACTTTCATCCGTCCAGAGTCAAGATCAGTGAGTTCGACGACTCCACCCAAATAGTATCGAGGTGCGCGACGGTTACCTTGGATTTGAGTTTCCGGCATCGTCAGCATTCCCATCTAATCGTGGTAGTCTTCGAAATTCTAGATTGAAGGTATGGCTTCGGCCCCCATGAAAGGGCATCGCCGCGCTCGAAACTGTTAATAGCAGTGTAGCATCAAGAACGCATCGAAAGTTGCTCCGCTTGGCCACTAGGCCGGTTGATTCTGTCATCTGACAGAATCCTGATCTGCCAAAAGCCGATCCGTCTCAAAATGGAGCACCCGACACACAATGATCACGGGCCTGACCCACACGTCAGTCACAAGGTGTCGAACACTCGCGGGAGCCACGACCGTCACGCCGGGCACTCGGTCGCTAGGTTTCGTGACAAATTCTGGTTGAGTTTCGCTCTCACAATTCCCGTCGTATTTTGGTCAACCGACGTTCAACACTGGCTCGGTTACACAGCGCCTTCCTTCCCAAGCTCAGAATTTATTCCGCCAATTCTCGGAACGGTCGTCTTCGTTTATGGCGGCGTAGTCTTCATCCGGGGGGCATGGCACGAACTAGCTGATCACAAGCCCGGCATGATGACACTCATCAGCCTGGCGATCATAGTTGCTTTTGGAACTTCGCTCGCTGCGACATTTGGCCTTTTCGAGATTGATGTTTGGTGGGAACTTGCGTCGCTGATAACGATCATGGTGCTAGGCCACTGGCTGGAAATGCGGGCCATTTCCCAGGCTCGTGGCGCACTGAATACACTCGCTGCCCTGCTTCCGGACACCGCCGAACGCGTGAAGGGCTCAACCACGGAATCTGTTCCACTCTCTGAGTTGCGCGTTGGTGACGTCGTTCTTGTCCGGCCTGGAGCCCGTGTTCCCGCAGATGGCACTGTCGTCGAGGGCGCTGCCCATGTTGACGAGTCCATGATCACAGGCGAGTCTAAAACGGTATCGAAGCGACCAGGCGCGACTGTGATTGCGGGAACGGTTGTTAGTGGCGGAAGCCTTCGCGTCCGCATTACGGCAGTCGGCGACCAGACGGCCCTTTCTGGAATTATGCGGCTTGTTGCCACTGCCCAGGCTTCCGGCTCTCGCACGCAGGCTCTTGCCGACCGTGCAGCCGCGATCCTTTTTTACGTAGCAGTTGTGGCGGGAGCCATTACTTTCATCTACTGGTGGTTTTCGGGCGACAAAGAACACGCCCTGATTAGAACGGTCACGGTCCTCATCATTGCTTGCCCGCACGCTCTTGGGCTGGCGATTCCGCTCGTGATCGCAATTTCAACATCACTGGGGGCTCAAAACGGGCTCCTGGTTAAGGACAGACTCGCACTCGAAGGTGCCCGCAATTTGGACATAGTGATTTTCGATAAGACCGGAACCCTCACACGCGGTTCCCCCGGAGCGTCGCAAGTCGCAGCTGCACCTGGCACTACCGAAGACGATTTGATTGCACGTGCTGCCGCTGTCGAATCCAACTCCGAGCACCCGCTCGCTAAAGCAATCGTCGCCGAAGCCAAGCGCCGGGGCGTGACCCAATTGTCAGCCACGAATTTCGAGGCGCTGCCTGGTCGAGGGGCGAAGGCGCTCGTGGCGGGCACGAGTATCGAAACCGGGGGACCGCGCCTGTTGACCGAGAGCAAGGCGATGGTGCCTCCAGAAGTTGAAAGACTGACAGCCACATGGGCATCAGAGGGGAAGACGGCTCTCTATGTCGTCGCTCAAGGCCGACTGCTTGGAGCTTTCGCCGTTGAAGATGAAATTCGGCCCGAATCTAGTCAAGCCGTTACCGAACTTCATCGGCTTGGTATTCGGGTTGCGATGATAACCGGAGACTCGAAGACGGTTGCCGATTCGGTTGCCCGGCGTATCGGAATTGATGAAGTCGCAGCCGAGGTTCTCCCCGCTGACAAGGCAGCGGCAGTGAAAAGATTCCAAACAGGCGGCAAGCGGGTAGCAATGGTTGGCGACGGCGTGAACGACGCACCAGCGCTGGCGACCGCAGATGTAGGAATCGCAATAGGTGCGGGAACCGATGTGGCAATTGAGTCGGCCGGAATCGTGCTCGTGCGTAGTGATCCGCGTGACGTTGTGGCAGCAATCGAGCTATCCCGCGCTACCTACAGAAAAATGGTCCAAAATCTCGTCTGGGCGACCGCATACAACCTAGTCGCCATCCCGGTCGCCGGAGGTCTTTTGGTTCACTGGGGCCTTGATCTGCACATGAGTGTCGGTGCAGTCGCAATGAGCCTCTCCACGATTATTGTGGTTGCAAACGCGCAGCTGCTACGCCGAGTGAGGCTGCAGCGTGCGATCCTAATTGATAGGACGTAGCATTCCACGGCGCAACGCACGCTCTTTCGTAAGCGCGAAAAAGACAGGCACCAAGATCAGTACATGAATGGTTGAAGTAATCATGCCTCCGAAAATCGGTGCGGCGATTGGCTTCATCACATCAGAACCGAATACCCGTTTCCCAAAGGATCGGAAATGAGGCTGGCGAGAACCGCACAGACGGTCCCTTCGCGGACCTGACCGACTTGGGTACGCCCAAGAAGGAGGCTGCGTGATGTGTGGGTCGAACCCCACCCTTTCCGCCATCCTAGCCACTGCGCCGAGGTGCAATGACGAGGCAACTGCGGCGTGAGCCTGGTGGGTTCTATTTCACCGTTAAATCGTCGAGGTTCTTAGAATAGTGCGGCTTGAGGGGCCTGACTGCCCGCAGAAGCAGGAATTCGCGCATTGATCCAGTTCTTGATGTCGGCCGACTACTTCCCTGCCAATGTCGTTGGGAGCATCGTGAAAATAACCTTAGGTAAAGCTTTAGCGTTTTGTCGGTGAAACTAGCCATGGTGTAAAAATGCTGACTGCCGCTGGACTTCTTGTTCCCGTCGGCCGTGCCGTGGATGCCTGCCATGCCTTGACGGCTGGCGTAAACACGAGCGACCCGAAATTGTGTGCCGTCGTGTTTCTTCTTACTGCTGTGGCCGATTGATAGAAGTTGAGTAGCCTCGCAGGTCCGTGCCGTAAAACGGTGTTATCGAACGGGTCTTACCGGTTCTGTGTCAGGTGTTCTGTCAATTGCGCCCGGCGCGCTACCTTGTGGTTGACCCGAGCGATGATTTCCCTAGAGCGGATGTCGATCGCGAAGCACTCGTTGCTGGTTTGCTTCCCCCGTTCTTCGAGAACCTTGGGCACATGTAGAGTCCCGTGGACGCGGACAAGACAGCGCACTGAAGCATCAGGGAATCTCTCACAAATGTCGTAGTCCCGTTCCATACCGTTTACCTCGCTAATGGACAGTACACCCACCAGAAGGATAAAGCGAGCACAGATGCTGCCGAGCTGCCGAGTCAAGTCCCGTGAAACTTGGAATTCGGAGGGCGGCCTCTTACTGGTGAACGATCCTTTGGGAGTTAGCACCGGGAGCAAATCGCCGCGATTCAATGAGCGGGCGCAATTACTGAACCTGGTATGATGAACTATGAGCAAAGCATACAGAATCGTGTTCGAATGCCCCAAAGGGGGCCACGACATCAACTTTCAGCGGAAGTGCTCGGTGGCCTCACTTTCGGAAATTGAGGCCATGGAAATGTTTGGAGATGAGCAAATCTCCTGCACCGATCCAAATTGTGGCTGGCACGGAAAGGCATCCAAAACAAAACTCCTGCGAATCCTACCCTTTTATTGGGTATTCTCGCCGACGACTTGAACACTGTCCGGTGCGATCATACGCATTGCGTGAGAATTACTGAGCCGATGTGGATGTGTTCCTATGCTAACTGACGGCGTCTGGGCCGAAGTTAAGGTGGATGGCGAGCACCTGAGGCTATTCTCAGAGCATAATGCCCAAGGAGTTCAGGCGTCGGTTTACAACGTCAATTCTAAGGCGTGGATTGCTCCCTCAGAGTCAGTAGATGATATCGAACAAGGCAAGGATCGAGCGGCAGAACACGCGAGGGCTTACCTGAAACGTGTTGCCAATTTAGAATTGCCCCCGCTGGACTGGAAGAAATCTCGTTCGCGATAGCACCTATTGTCCCCGATTTTCGGACCGAGCATTTTGGCGGTAAGGGCGGTCAGCGTTCGATCGGGGAAGCCTACCGCATCATACAGCGCGGAGATGCGGATGTGATGATCTGTGGAGGTAGTGAGGCCGCTGTGACACCCTTGTCGGTTGCTGGCTTTTGTGCCATGAGAGCGCTCTTAACTCGCAACGATAATCCAGAGACCGCGTCTCGCCCTTGGGACCGCGACCGGGATGGATTTGTGCTAGGCGAAGGAGCGGGTGTGCTGATTCTTGAAGAGCGCGAGCACGCTTTATCTCGAGGAGCCAAGGTGCTGGCGGAGATTGTTGGTTACGCCGCGAATTCCGACGCCTTTCACACAAATGCTCCACCAGAGGATGGTAGAGGTGTTCGCCGCGTAATGGAACGCCCATTGGAGGATGCCGGGCTCGCTCCCTCGGCAGTCCAATACTTGAACGCCCACGCAACATCCACGCAACTCGGTGATCGGGCTGAGGCGAAGGCAATCTGCGAAGTTTTTGGCGAGCATACAGAACATCTGCTGGTTAGCTCAACGAAGTCTATGATTGGTCATCTGCTCGGAGCGGCTGGGAGTCTTGAAGCTGGTCTCACCATTCTGGCGCTGAGAGACCAGGTCGCCCCACCGACGACGAAACGTGCGTCCTCGACATGCATGGCGCTGACCGGCGAACCGCCCTGGGATGTTAGAACTGCATGCGGTTGCTTACTTAGACCGAGCTCGCACTTCTGTTTCGAGGTAGTTGTCCAGATGTGCTCGGACGGCGCGCAGCGGTTCCTCATCCCTTTCCAGGCGGTATACCATGATTGCGCCCTCGAGCGAAGAAATGATCAGCGTCGCCAGCTTCTTGGCATCGGTCCTCGGGCGGATTTCGCGCGCCCTGATTCCAGTACGGATGATCGAAACAACGTAGTCGCGCCAGCCACCTAACGCCGAGCGGGCACGCTCGCGCAGAACAGAGTTTCCGTCATCGGTATCAATGGCGGTGTTGAGCAATGGGCAGCCGCCCGGAATGATTCCGCGCCGCTCGACAAAATTCACCACCAACTGTTTGAGCCTGTCCACGCTGTTCGCGATCGAATCGAGATCGTGGATCCGCGCCTCGAGCGTCTCTCGCCAGGCGTAATCGAAGGCTTCCGCCGCCAGCTCTTCCTTGCTCGCGAAGTGCCGGTAGATGCCGCCTTTTTCGAGCCCCGTCGCCCGCATCAAGTCGGAGAGCGCCGCCCCGTCATAGCCTTTCTGGTTGAAGATCGGCGCCGCCTTGCGAATGATCTCCTGCCGGGTCTGTTCTCCTTTGCGCATCGCCTACCCCGCCAGACTAGGTTGCGACCGGATGATCGCTTACCGCAGCATACCAGATGTTAGATGAGACCGTACGGTCTCTAGTTGCCAGCGTCGACTTCGGCGCCATAGTCAGCCGCGCCAGCAGGAGCAGGTGGCACGTTAGCGTCAGGGTCGGGAATAAAGGCAGACACCACACCCGTTTTCACACTTCCGATCCGGATACCTCGGCTGAATCCAGGGTTGTAGCCATAGCCCTGTGGCAGACCGAGGTTGGCCCAGGCGCCTGTCATTCGATAGTTTGGTTCATGGATTTGACTCTCGCGCCTGACGGCTCTTTCTTGCCCTGTATCTGGGCTGCGTTACAATCCGAATTCAATTTGTAGGGAGGAACTCGTGAGTAAGCGTCTGTTCTCGCGTCGGGATTTGCTTCGGGCGAGTCTGGCAAGTGCGGCGATAGCTGCGACTCCTGCAGGGGCGCTGGGCTCTACCGAAACCTTACCAACCACGTCAAAGAGCCCGCCTGACAACGAGGTGGCACAAGCGGCCTTGCAAGCAAAAGAGCCGCTGGAGACTTTGAGCGCGACAGAATCCGATACGCTCGAGGCCATTGTTGCGCGCCTGATTCCGACTGA
>QHYS01000333.1 GCA_003223325.1 Acidobacteriota bacterium | reverse complement strand
TGAAAGGTGCATAAACTTTTATGCGCAGATAGGCCCGCAACATCAGCGAGATAGCGGCGAACAAAGGAGCCACTTAGCGAGAAGCGACGAAGCCATCGGCGATCAAGCAACGAAGGTCAAGAATGGCGCGGGCGAGATCCGGGGCTCCACCTCAGACCAGGCAGGATTCTGCGCATAATTTAGGTGCCAAGGTGATCTGGACCGGAACAGTAAAAGAGAAGCTCGATATTGAGAAAAAAAGAAAATCTTTAGAACTGGTCGACAAAGCCATCGCCAAATTACTCGAGCATTTTCCGCCCAAGAAGAAGTGTCAGTCCGGCACTTACCGCCCTACCGATCACGGCAACAACGGACCGCCATCAGTCAGTAACAGCCTGCCAAGCACGTGCTCACTCAGAATCATGATCGTCTTGTGTTCCATTCCGCAGCGCCAATGATCACGTTATCGGGAACTTGTATCGTCAAACACAAGTCCTTACCAGGACACACAGCGCTCTTCCCGAACCATGTCGCCGGCACTCGGAAGATACCGACGAGCACCAACTGGTTTTTCACGAAACAGAGGCCAAGGTGCACATCACTTCCCCTCCCTGTTACTTCAGCCAGTTCGCTGTTCTGAATACTTCCCTTAGCCTAGCTCCGTAGGCGAACAGCCTCCTCTCCCAGAGTAATCACGGGAGAGGAGACGGAGAGTGTAGGCAATATGGCTTCCATGACAAGCACGTTTCGCTCTCGCAAATGCGTAATTGGGCCGCGAATTCGTAACTGGTCAGCATCACTATTGGCGGTGCTGCTTCTTCTGAGTTCCAGGTTTGTGACCGGTCAAATCACCGACACGCAAGTCGAGATCACGCCTGGTCACGAAATGCGGATGAGCACCAATAAGAAACCAGAAGCTTTCTTTGATACCAGGATCAAGCCTTTCAAAGTCAACGTAGATTTAGTCTTGGTGACTGTGACCGTTTCAGATTCCATGGACCGGCTGGTGACCGGATTGGATAGGGAACATTTTCACGTTTTCGATAACAATGAGGCACAGACGATACTGCACTTTTCCACCGAAGATGCACCAGTCTCTCTCGGCGTGATCCTAGACACGAGCGGCAGCATGGACAGTAAAATCCAACTAGCACGCGAGGCGATTCTGCAATTCTTGAAGGCAGCCAATCCGCAGGACGAGTTCTTCGTGGTTACGTTTGCTGACAAGCCGCAGCAAATTGCTAGCTTTACCACGGTGGTAGAGGACATCGCCAGCCCGCTAGTCTATACCGCGCCGAAGGGGCGCACTGCGCTGCTGGATGCTGTTTACCTGGGTCTCAGCAAAATGCGGGAAGCAAAATATTCAAAGAAAGCGTTACTGATTCTCTCGGACGGTGGTGATAACAACAGCCGTTACACAGAGAAGGAGATCAAATCTGTAGTCGAGGAAGCTGACACCCTAATTTACGCGATTGGCATTTACGATCGTTCCTTCCCTACGACCGAGGAGCGCTATGGGCCACTGCTTCTGGATGAAATCACAACGCTAACCGGCGGACGTGCATTCACTGTCGATAATCCAAATGAGTTAGTCGACGTTGCCTTAAAAATTGGCCTTGAACTGCGCAACCAGTATGTGCTCGGTTACCGCCCCGCGCACCCAGTACGAGATGGCAGATGGCACAAGCTAAAGATTAAACTGTCGCCTCCAAAAGGGCTACCGCACCTGCAGCTAAACGCTAAGAAAGGGTATTATGCTCCTCCAGAATAATGCTCGGAAATTTGGCCCCGCAGGACGACTCGCCCATGGCTATCGAAGAAGGGGGCGAAGGGGATCTAAAGGACAGGCAAAACCAGGATCCCAATTCCTGTAAACAATCCACTCGTCCTCTACGGAATGAAACAGCTGCCATGGCCGCACGCACCACTGCGCCGCGTTGGTCTCGTAAGTTTCGAAGGTATCGCGGGATAGTTGGCCTAGTCTTTGTCGCAATGATCTATCCAGAATCACCATCGCTCGTGATGTCTGCTTCGCAGCGGGTTGTTCGACGGGACTACTCGCTGGTCTGGCGGATCAGATAATTTGCCTCGTCACAGAGAGGACAATCACGGACGTGAGACGACCGACGTTGCTATTTTCTGGCGGTCTATAAGCTCTCCAGAGAACCCCATCAGGAGAGGTTCGAACCCAGCCGTAGGTGCCGATACTGTTAGTAATGACAGTTACGCCGATTACTCTTCCTACCTAGACTTCGAGTCCGAAAGGTTAGGGGTGTCTGGCAAGCTGCCGCTGACTTCGGGACGGCTAAATCCCACAAGAGCGGCACCTAGTCTCGTCCAAAACACGACACAAAGAATAGAGTAATGACGTTTCTTCCCAGGCTAGAGCGGCTGCTGTTCATTTGTGGGTTGTTGCTTCTGGCGACCTACGTTGCCGTCCGCATTCATGGAACAATTTCGACGCGTGCCGAACTGCGGAGATTCGGAGGACGGGTTGCGAGATCAACCGATAGCCCAAGCGATTTTCAGCGGTGGAAGCAATCAAAGCCCGATTTTAGCCTCTGGTCGAGCAAGCGAATCGAGGAATTCGAACGAAGTACTGGCATAGGCGTTGACAGTCCCGTGGCGGTTCTACGCATATCCAAGGTTCATCTCGAGGTGCCGGTATTCAGCGGGACCGATGATCTGATCTTGAACATCGGGGTCGGCCATATCGCCGGCACGGTGGGCCCGGGGGAAGAAGGCAACATCGGGATTGCCGGCCATCGGGATGGATTTTTTAGGGGGTTGAAAGATATCGGCCCAGGAGACGCGATTGAGTTGCAGGGTCCCAAGCGAACCGATACTTATGTGGTGGACCGGATCGTGATCGTCAGCCCCGATGACGTCTCGGTGTTGCAGCCTCGGCAGCAGCCTTCCCTCACGCTGGTGACGTGTTACCCGTTCTATTTCATAGGCAGTGCCCCGCAGCGCTACATCGTCCAAGCTTCGAACACGAATTTCGACCCGAAGAACTTTCCGGTAAGCGAAGGAATGGACCTCGGGATCAACAAACAGCAAAGACACCGAGAGCACACGATGACCGGTGTTGCACGTCCGTCATTAAGTCGAATTTATAGTCGTTGAAAGAGAAAACAAGGAGAAAATACGATGAACGCAAAAGCCGGATGGATGACAGTGGGGCTGATGCTTTTGGCTGGGGCTACTTGCCTCGTCACCTTAAGGTTAAAGGCACAAGTGAAAACGCAAAGCACTACGACACCGGGGCAACCCACCCACGAAGTGTCCGTGGAGCGCGGTGAAGTGGTTACGGTCTCAGGTAATGACCTAGTCGTCAAAATGGAAGATGGCGAGATCCGGCATATTCCCAATGTGCCGGAGACTGCAAGAGTGACGGGCGAAGGTAGGGAACTCGGAATCCATGATCTGAAACCCGGCATGAAGCTAGAGCGTACCATCACCACGACCTCCACTCCCCAGACCGTTACAACGGTGCAGACGGTCACGGGAAAAGTATGGCACATAACTCCCCCTAACTCCGTAATTCTGACGCTGGAAAATGGAACGAATCAGCAATTCAAGATTCCCAACGGTCAGAAGTTTATGGTCGATGGCCAAGAAACGGATGCCTGGGGTCTAAGAAAGGGCATGAGGGTCTCGGCCACCAAAATCGTCGAAGCTCCTGAGACAGTGGTCACACAACAGAGAAAGGTAACCGGCTCGATGCCACCGCCGCCACCGCCGCCGCCGGCGAACGTGCCCATTTTGATCGCCGTAGCCGCACCGGCGCCCACGCTCGCGGTTCGAGAAGCTCCGGCGAAGCTCCCGAAGACTGGCAGCTCGCTACCGCTTCTCGGATTAATAGGAAGCTTGTCGCTTGCGGCTTCGCTGGCGTTGAAAACAATTCGCATTGGTTAAAGATTGCCGGACGCGAAAAGGCGAATGCCCATCCGGTCTCCGTCGAACTTGCTGCAAAATGAGAGCTCGCCCAGGGGACAAAGAGATTTTCCTCTGGGTCGCCTCACTCATTCTGGGTATGTCTCGGGCGACGCAATCAAAGTTCTCACGAAAATGCCGGGAACTCGGGCGGCCAACATACAGTTCCGCCCGTCGCAGTCGGTGGAAACCATGCGGGGCGATTGGTCTTCATCTATCGACACCCAGGCCAACAGATCGTCCCGAACCATAGCTGCTCTGAAAGCAGCGAAATACTGGCTCATCTCAAGATCGCGACGCGCCCAACGAGAACGTTCGCCGCTCCGGAGAGGGGCACTTCCTCAAGCACAGATTAAGTGATTCCTGATCGCATACTGCACCAGTTCGGCATTGCTCTTGGCGTTAAGCACCTCCATGATTCGGTACTTGTGAAACGCCACCGTCCGGGTCGTCAAGTTCAGCACCCCGGCTACTTCCTTCATGCACTTTCCCTCCGCCAACAGTTGCAGCACTTCACGCTGCCTCACGGTTAACCGGGCCGCTTCCTCAACCAGCCTCTTATCCTGGCGCAACAAGAAATCCACCGTGTCTTTGGCTATCATGGGCGACAGGTACGACTTCCCTCTCAGCACCTCGCGAACGGCAATCACCAATTCCGAAGCAGCACAGGTCTTGAGCAGATATCCCGATGCCCCGCGACGGAATGCCTCAGCTGCCAGATCGGCATCGTGGTTCATCGTCAGGTACACCAGTTTTACCGAGGGTAATAATTCCTTTATCTGTTGGCCAGCGTCCAGGCCATTCAGTACAGGCATGGCAACATCAATGATGATAAGGTGCGGTCTCAATTCGGCAGCCACGCGCACCAGGGCACGACCATCACTGACCGTACCGACCACGTCGTATTCGGCATCGAGGAGTTTCTTGCATGCCTCTGCAACCAGGGTGTGGTCATCGGCAATTAAAATGCGGGGATGATTTCTCTGCATTTTGTCCCTCCTAACTACAAAAAGGGCCGTGAGAGAATCTGATGATCTGCTTCTGGTTCCCTGATTTTGTCCCCCGGCTTGCGTTTCAAATGCGGGGTAAAACACGTTACTGCCGGTTGTGACACGGGGCCACTAGTAGAATTGACAGTATCGTAATTTCATTCCCGCTCCCCGTGTCTAAGAAGCTCCAGCCAAACGTCGGCAGCAGCAGTCGACGTCGGACTTGTTTTTGAGTTTGTTAGTTCTGCCTCCGAGTTAGCGATAGCCCTTGGCCAGGGCTTGTGCGAGTTTTGCCTCGTGTCCGTAGATATCGTCATAGAAGTGAACCTGGTCGTTTTCCTAGGCAATCGCCGTCGTATAGACGATAAAGACGGGCACTTGTAGGGCGAGGCTTACAGTCACATTGTCACTGCCCGTCTCCATGCAGAAGCTTAGGAAGATCTCGTTTTCCCGCCACTATAAGAACTAGCAGGTGTAGACGACAGCGCAAAAGTTGAACAGGCAGATTGCGAGGGGTAGTTGGCGATAAGACCTGCAGTTATGCAGGACGCCCTTTCCGTGAAGCTCTCCCCAACACCAGAACTTGGGCTCGAAGTTTCGAAGGTCATCGTTCCTCACCGGAGCTTGGTCGGTCGCCTCGTGTGTGCACGCTAGAGCGTAGGAAAAGTTTACCTGTACTTTTTGCCAGCTGACGCGATGACATGGCGCAACCTAGAGTGCAAATGGAGACGTTCGCATTGTGGACAGGCTCCGCAAATTATGAAGTGAGTGCGCGCTGGGGCCGATTGGTGCGACCCCTGTGGCAAGTGGAATACGGTCCATGAATTGGAAACGAGCCCTTGCGACCTTGCGATCTCTGCTGGTGATGCTTTGCATCATTGCTCTCGTATCAGGCGAAACCGTGGCTTACATGTCATCCAGTTGGCAAGCGCCCGCATCCTCGCCAGAGAATCAACCATCCAAGATCCCGTCCGACCAGCTGGACTCTCTGGTGGCGCCCATTGCCTTGTATCCAGACCCGGTGCTGGCCCAGACGCTGGCGGTGTCTACATATCCTCTCGAAATCATCCAGCTCCAGCAGTGGCTGGAGAAAAACAAGAATTTGAAGGACAAAGCCCTTGCAGAAGCTGTGGCGAAACAGCCCTGGGATCCGAGCATCCAGGCCATGGCCGCTCTGGCCGATGTGGTAAAACGCCTCGCGGACGACATTCAATGGACCACCGATCTAGGCAACGCCTTTCTGGCGCAACAAAGCGATGTAATGGATGCCGTGCAGCGAATGCGCAAGAGAGCCCAGGAAAAGGGCAATTTGAAATCGACTGAGCAACAGAAGGTGGAAACCAAAGTCATCGAAAACAAAAGCGTGATTGTCGTCGAACAGGCTAACCCGCAAGTGGTGTATGTACCTTCGTATGATCCGGTGGTGGTGTACGGTCCGCCGGTCTATCCCTACCCGCCAATTTACTATCCACCTCCGGGGTACTATGCCGCAGGGATGGCAATTTCTTTCGGCGTTGGCGTGGCCATGGGCGCGTTCTGGAGCGGTGGTTGGGGCTGGGGCTGCGGCTGGGGTGGCAACAATAACGTCTACGTCAACCATAACAACAATTTCAACCGTAACACCAACATCGGCGGCGGTAACCGCACCAACATCGGTGGCGGCAACCGAGGCGGAAATGCAAGCAACCGCTGGCAGCACAGACCGGAACATCGCGGCGGTGCCCCCTATCGAGACCGGGCGACGGCGGACAGGTTTGGAGGGACGACACGCGGTGAGTCTATTGCGAACCGCCAGGCCAGTGCGCGGCAACAGCTTGGCCGACAGGGTGGCAATCTGGCCAGCAACCGCGCCGCAGGAAATGGTATGAGCAATCGGGGCGCTGCAGGCCTTGGCAACAGAGCAGGAGGAAGCGGAGCAGACCGCATAGGAAGCCGGGATCTCTCGCGCAGTGGTGGCGGAAACCGAGATGCTTTCGGAGGGGGTTCCAGGGGATACAACGGTTCGAGTGCTCGCGCCGGCAGCAGCCGCGGCGCTTCCAGCATGGGATCTCGAAGCGGAGGCTTCAATCGTGCCGGCGGAGGCTTTAGTCGCGGTGGCGGCGGGCGACGCAGGTAGAGGACCCGGATTCCGGAATGTAAATCAGGGATGCACACAATGAGATTATCTGTGGATAGAAATTTTCCCAAACTCCTTTGCATTCTCCGCGCAATGGTCTGGGCGTGTCTGTGCGCGCCGTTTTTTGTGGCTGCGCAGCGACCCACAGTGAAAAAAACTCCAGCCGCTAGCACTACTCCTGCTTCTGGTGCCTGGAGGTTTGCCAGTCCGCAACAGGCTGTCGACGTGTTAGTCGACGCTGCCGCGAAGTTCGACGTGGTTGCGCTCGCGCGGATTTTTGGCTCCGCTGGCGAGGACGTTGTGTTTAGCGGGGAATTCGCGCAAGACCGACAGCACGCGGCTAATTTCAGTGCTGAGGCTCGCGAAAAAAAAAGTATTTCTGTGGATCCGAAGACGGGGGACCGCGCGTTCCTCCTCGTGGGCAACGAGGACTGGCCGTTCCCCGTCCCGCTTGTGAAGAGGGGCAACAAATGGTCCTTTGATGCCAAAGCCGGCCGGCAAGAACTCCTCTATCGCCGCATAGGCGCCAATGAATTGGATGCCATTCAAATCTGCCATGGCTATGTGGAGTCGCAGCACGAATACGCGCTTCATAAGCGCGAGGGTTACGAGGTCAACCAGTATGCCCAGCGCATTATTAGTACTCCCGGCAAGCAGGATGGTTTGGCCTGGCAAAACCCCGATGGTACCTGGGGAGGTCCCATAGGGGAGAAGATTGCCCGCGCGATCGAACAGGGCTACACGAGCCGTGCGGAGCCATACCACGGCTATTTCTTCAAAATTCTGACCGGGCAGGGACCTGCGGCACCGCTCGGCGAAATGGATTTTGTCGTGAAGGGCGTAATGATCGGGGGCTTTGCCCTAGTGGCTGCGCCAGCCCAATACGGCGTGACCGGAATGAGGACCTTCATTGTTAGCCACGACGGCGTTCTTTACGAGAAGGATTTTGGGCTGGAAACCTTCAACGAATTCAAGAAGATGCAGCGCTTCAACCCAGACCAATCCTGGACCCCTGTCCCGAATGACGACGACTAGAGCAAAGATCCGGAATGAAAGTCCGCAGTTCCCTGCCCACATAGCTGGCGCTTGATTCTACTGCTCCCGTATACCTGGGGAAGCCACGTCGTTGCAGATTGTGAGGAGTATCGTAGCTTCCACTAACAGTGACATGGCTTGGGGCGATCGTGAACATGCCGTTGCGATTGCCGACGTTGGGGAGGCGACTTCTATTTGATCTATCGAGAACGTCCCGAAGTACGCACCGGCGTGGCTTTCTTTCGACTGCGGCCCGCCTCAGAATCCCAATAATCGAGAGATGCGCCGTCGTGCCATCGTTCAGTTTGAATCCGAGCCGCACGTTCACAAAGTCCATTCATTCCTGATCGCCACGCGCGACAGCGTACGGCCCAGGCGAGGGAGCACAACTCTGAAGGTGGGATATTAAGAGCGTACTGGCGGAGCCGGCGTCCGTGTCGAAGGGAAAAGCATCAAGGCAAGGGCGCATTCTCTAGAAGAAACTCGCGTTGTGAGCACAAATCGACCAATTCTGCCTGGCAGGACGGCTTGGACTCCGCGGTGTAATTCTGGGCGCTAAAGAATTCCCAAGCGCAGTCGTTTTTTCTCACGGAGGTTACACGGGGGCGCAAGTCTTCGCGGCGATAGTCTTGGACGACGAAGGCAGAGTCCCATCGCAATAGGGGACGCTAAGGTCATCTGTGCGGCCGGTTGGGGTGTAAGCGCGATACCGGACATGAGTATGTCGCAGTTGCCGGCGTTGATCTGAGTTTCCAGGCGTTCCTGATCGATCGGCACGACCTCGAGAGCCAGGGAAGCACGCGTGCCAAGTTATAGGCCATCTCGATTATCAAGCCCGACCAGTTGCCCGTGGCGGTGTTGGCGGGCACGAACCTGCTGAGCTTGACGCTGCTCTCAGTAGCTTTGCTGATTGGCTTGGCCTCTGTCCGGCGACGGAATCAATTGGCTTACCGCTCGCGCTTCAGAGTGAGTGGTTGAGACAGCTTGAAACTCACCGCCGATTCGGCCGCAAGCGTAATATTGCGATTGCCAGTAAACGCCGCTCCCGTTGTCCCGGCAACCGCACCGACTAACGCGCCGACTGCGGCTCCCGTGCCGCCACCCGCCAGCCCGCCAATCGCCGCACCCCCGCCAGTTCCACCGACAATCATTCCTGCCGTGCGCTTGCCTTTCCCGGTTGAGGTTTGACTGATGGCTTCGGTTTCGATGTTGTACTTGTGTCCTTTCACGGTGATGGCAGTGAGCTCCAGAGCCAGGACAGCTCCGCCCTTCATGCGTCCGGCCTTCTTTGCTTCACGGACTCGGCCGATGACCTCTGAGCTGTCCGGAATAACCATCTTGCCATTGATGGTGATCGGATTGGCCATCGTAGCCGTAAATACCGTGCCAGTTTGGCTGATCTTGGAACCTAAGCTTTGCCCGAGCCGAACCGTAAGAACGGTTCCCGCGGGAACGACCACCGGCGGCCGCGGTGGTGGCGGCGACTCAGAGTGCTTGGCCTGTAGCACAACAGCCGACCCTGCCGGGGTTGCGGGCAGTGCCGCAGCCGGCTGGTACTCCTCGATTGAGGTTTCATCGTTCACTTCAACCACTCCAGGCTCATTTTTTGCGATACTTTCCAGCTTGTTGCGTGCTGATTCGGTCCGGACTTTGCCTTTGAGCGTGACTTTCCCGTGCTCGGCTAGCACCGCGATATCGGAGTCCTTTCCTTCCGGCTCGGCGGCGACTTTGATCTGAATGTCTTTCTGGATCTGTTCGTCGCCAGGTCGGCCAGCACATCCCTGCAAGAGCGCGGCAAACAGAATCAACGATAAACGTCCGTTCGTGCGCATACGCATAATTCCCCCAGGCCAATGTGGCTAATCGTGGTCGTCTTAAGTTGGTGACCGGCACGATGCGATTGCGTTTACCAAATTGCAGGTCAACTGATTGGACACATCAACGCGTAGCTCAGCTTTGCATCCTCTGACATCGGCCGAGCGACCCGCTTCTTCGCCGTTTGCCAAGCTGAGGCCATCTCAGCATGGGGAGAAGTTCGTGAGAACTGGCAACACTAACAGCCCGAGCACCACGTGACAGCACGCGATTCGGGGAGTGAAATGGCAGCAGTCGTGGCTGATGAAAAGATCTAGTCTCTTGCGACAAGTTAACCGCTTGATAATCTTCCAGCCGAACGCGGCAGGTGCCGCGTTCAGTTGATCTCGATGGCGATGTACTTGAATTGACCTCGGCGTTCGATCTGCAGAACTGCGGCTTCTCCAGGCTCCAATTTATCGATCATCGAGCGCAGAAGGTCGAGGCTTAACACCGGCACCCCGTTCACAGAGCGAACAACATCACCCGCGATCAGATGTGCCCTGCTACCACTAGCGGCGAGTTTCGCAACGACTAGAACGCCAGAGTTAGAGCGCAGTCCCGAAACCGAGGCTTGATCGTGTGGTTTGAGCGGAACACACATGACGCCCAGTCTGGTCAGAAGACCATATTCAGCGTGGCGGGCACCGGGAGACCTCTCCGATTCGACCTCATGGTCAAGAACCGGCATTTCCACGACCCATCGCCGGGATCCACGAAGCAGTTCGAGCCGGACGTGGTCCCCAGCCCGCTTATTGTAAAAGGCAGCGACAAATTGAGCTGAATTAAACATCGAATTTCCGTCTAGAGCAAGGATAATGTCCTGCACTTGGATGCGGCGTTTGCTCCCGGGCTACCGGCAGCCACATCGGAGACCAGTACGCCCCACTCTTGCGACAGTTGAAGCCCGCTTGCCAGTACTGCTGTAACATCCTGAACTCTAAGTCCAACGTCACCATAGTGCCCATACCCTGTGTTCTTCAATGCCTGGAAAACGGAATAGACAAGCTTACTGGGAAGTGCAAATCCGAGGCCTTCGCTGCCTCCACCCTCCGTAACAATGAAAGTAGTTATCCCAACAAGTCTGCCCTCGCTATTTAAGAGCGCTCCACCACTGCTTCCCGAGCCAATGGCCGCATCGGTCTGAATGTAAGTGGCACCACCCTCGTGATCGCTAACACGTCCAACCGCACTAATCACGCCCATGGAGACGGAATTCTTGAGCCCTTCAGGACTCCCTACGGCGAATACCACCTGCCCCGGCCGCAATTTGTCGGAGTCCGCAACCGGAATCGTGGGCAGGCCCGTCGCGTCAATTTTCAGAAGTGCCAGATCCACCTCCTCGAAGGTCCCAATTACCTGAGCATCGAACGTCGCACTTGCCCTGCCTCCCACAAATCGGGACTGGGATTTGCGGAGTTTTTCCTCCAGTGTGACCTGTACGCGCCTTGCGCCCTCGAGCACGTGGGAGTTCGTGATTACGTAACCGCTGGAGTCCAAAATCACTCCCGATCCGACACAGTGTGTTCGGGTCAAGACCTCAGTGCGACGTTGGCTTCGGGCGGTGTCGTCGTCATCATCGTTATCGTTAGATCTGCTCGAGAGGATTCTGGAGCGCGTTTTCCGGGGACGGTTGACCGAGGCAAGGGGTCACAAACAGAAGGATGGCAATCTGCAGCATTAGCGTCTTCGCTGACCGTCGAGTCATCTGTACCTGCGCTGCATCCGCATGCATTGACAAATGTCTTTCTTACACGCGCCCGCGGTGAAGTCTAGGACACCGCCTTTCCCCCACTAGTTGTCAGTCCTGACAGTCGTACGAGGAAAAATCTTGGCGTCTTGAGGAGAGAACCGCTGGCCTCTGTGCAGCTTGGCTCGCCGATGCTTCTTGGAATTCTTCTTGTTGATTGGTCACGTTTTCATGAGTCGGCTGGGTACGAGGAACCTCTTGAATCTCGAATGCTGGGTTTTTGTAGTCATCAGCCAAATAATTCTCCGGTATGGTCGTTCGATTGCCGTCTCGCAGGGCTGTATAGTGAGGCGAATTTATTTCTACGCCGGCTTCATTAAACTTATCCTGGATATTCTGGTGCAGTTCCGAGTATACGTACTGCATTCTAAGAGGCTTATCTGTGTACGCGTTTAGCTCGTATGCGACATAAAAATCGTTGAGCGCAGATTGCAGCACAAATGGTGGCGGATCATACAAAATGCCGTCTGTAGAAAGAGCAGCTGCGATGAGTAATTGGTGAACCGTTCGCCAGCGCGCAGTGTACCCAATAGTCACAGTCGTGTGAAATATCACCCCGCGACCTCGGGCCTCAGCGCTGTAGTTAACGACGACGCCGCCCAACACTGTGCCATTTGGGATGGTAATGATTTCTTGTTTTTGCGTGCGAATGCGTGTCACCAGCAGGGTCTTTTCGACGACCTCGCCGATGTTTTCGCCGATCCTCACGAAGTCGCCAACCTGGAAGGCTCGCATATAAGTGAGAATGGTCCCTGCAACCCCGTGCGCCACAGAAGAGCTCGAACCCAAGGAGAGCAGAACGCCCAAGAAAACTGAAATACCGCGAAACGCCGGGCTTTGGGAGCCCGGGAGATAGGGGAAGACGACGACAGCGGCCGCGGCCACAATCAACACTCGTACTAGCTTGGCCGTTGGTTCTGCCCAATCAGAATAGAATCCACGGATGGCGAGCCTCTGGTCGCGCAGCTCCGAAAAAAGATATCGATTTACCTGAATAAGGTAATAGGCGCCAGCACAAATGATCACTACCAACACCAGGTTGGGCAGATAAGCAATAACGCTTTTTCCGAATGCTCCCAGTTCAGAGAACAGCCAGTTGGTGATTTGATACGAAGTGTACCGAGTTGCCGGGAAAAAGCGCAGAACCACAGTGCCATATGTCTGCAATAAAGCGACAACCGCGATCCAGAAAGCGATACGAGAGATTGTGAGCAACTGCCTGCCGCCGTAACGCATGAGTCGGTGCCCCACTGATTGGACAGCGGCTTCGGTTTCATGACGAGCGAGCCGCTTCCCTATGCTAGCACGTCCGAAACTCCGAACGCCGAAAAGGACAAGGAGCGAGCTCGCGAGAGCGACCGTGGCCACGAGCGTGCTGACAACTCCCCGCAGCAGCTCACGCCACGTATGCTCCGCGCGATACTGCCTTATGACCTGACGAATGATTTCCACATACTCGGCAGTTAGTCGCGATCGTTCCCTGCCTATAGCCTTTGCGTCCGACTCAGTCACACCCATGACGAGATCATTGCCGGCAAGGATTTCTGTCCACGAACCGCGTTCGTTGGCGCGAATGAGCTCAATAGGAATATCGGTTCTCTTGGCTACGTCGACAATACGCTGCTGAATGTGCTCCGCACGTTCCTGGGGAGAATAGCCGCCAACGGCAGCATAGACAAAAAGCATTGGTCGGCCGTCCACCTCGATGGCTGCGCCGGGGTTTTCGATAGCGCTGACGTCGGTCTCCTGACGGCTGACACTGTCGACCGCATGTGCGAGTAGCCCCGATCCAAGGATGATTGCCAATACACATCGAATGGCCGCTGTTGGTGTGGCGAGCACGTATTCCCGAGCCTTCTGGTCAATCTCTGCAGAAAACAGCTGTGAATGCCCGAAAAACGAAAATATTTTGAAAGGGCTCATGGCGCCTTGCCGGTGATGGTGAAAGTCTATGACGGCCACTTATGAGCAGGGACTGTCACTTCTGCCAGCGGACCGACGGGGTCTTATCAGGGCCGGAGTTGTCTGATGAATCGACTTGGCTTCGACTTCTAAGCTGCGGGCTCCGGAATACAGCCATCGGCAATAAACAATTACATGCCCTACTCGGCTGCCTTCATTTGTGAGCTTTCAGGCAATCATGTGGTGCTTAATTGCATACTGAAGCAGCTCGGCGTTGGTCTTCAAACCCAAATTGTGCATGATTCTATATTTGTGGAAGGCCACCGTGCCGGGCTTCAAATTCAGGATGCTCGCAATC
The DNA here is from genome assembly GCA_003223325.1 of Acidobacteriota bacterium. GTDB lineage: Bacteria > Acidobacteriota > Terriglobia > Acidiferrales > UBA7541 > Palsa-189. The sequence goes on along the minus strand of QHYS01000333.1, from coordinate 22,297 downwards.
CCTTTCATGGACATTCCCTCGGCAAGTAGTTGGAGGACTTCGCTCTGGCGTTGCGTGATTCTTTTCTCCTCGGCGTACGATTGCCCGCTTCGGAGAAGGAATTCCACGGTCTCCTTCGTGATCATCGGAGATAAGTACGATTCCGATCGCAGAGCCTTTCGAATGGCGGTCACCAACTCTTCGGCTGCAGAGCTCTTGACAACGTATCCGGAGGCGCCACGCCGAAATGCCTCGGCCGCCACATCCGGTTCTGTGTTCATGGTCAGGTAGATCAGCTTTAGCGAAGGCGATATCCGCTTGACCTGCTCGCCCGCATCCAACCCGTTCAGTTGTGGCATCGCGATATCCACAATCGCGACGTCGGGCTTGAGCTCGGTTACCATCCGCAGCAAGGTCCGTCCGTCGGCGACGATACTCACAACTTCGAATTCCGGCTCGAGAAACCTCTTGCATGCCTCAGCCACGAGCGTGTGGTCATCGGCAATGAGGAGTCGAGCTTTGTGGCGCTGTTCCATTTGGGTATCACGTATCGCATTCGGAGTTTCTGTTTACTGTCTTCGTTGATTTGCCCCGCCCGCGTTTCTGGCGTCCCCCGGGAGCTTTGCCACCCGAGGACCATATGCAAAATCAGGCTCTTTGAAGCGGATCGCAAGGTACTTGGGCCCGTGCCGGTGCAAACCTTCTGTCCAAGATCGTTGGCCAGCCTAGACAGAACGCATATACACGTCTTCATGATCCTAGTGGCGAAAGATGGGTAGCCGTAACTGTCATTTTTCTCAGCTAACACCTATACTTTTCAATGCACCTCTCCCCAAGTCAGGCCTGCCGGTGAGGCACTGATGGCTGGAACATTTTTTCCTCGTTCCCCAATTCTCTCTGCCGATTGCTGGATCAAAGTCGTGTTCAGACTGACATTTTTGCCAGTAGGCACGATAAGTTCGGATTTCCTAGGATTTTGTGGTCCTACAAGCTGGGCACAGATAAGGGGTCCGTATCGGTTGCAGCAATCTTCATTTTGCAGAAGCGCCTGGTAGTTGACGAGTGCGAGACAACAAATCGAGGGCTGCCACGCACAACATAACCGCGCCTCAGGCTCTTGTGAGGCACTGTTCAGTTACACACTCTGAATGAAGTTGAAGGATGCGGCGTCGTCAGGCGGCCCGCTTGTCAAGGAACAGAGAGGCGAGATATGCACGCAATACAGAGATATGCAATCACACTGGTCGCATTGACATGTTGGATGGCGGCGGATACAGCATACAGCATTACCAATGGAGAAAGCGTAAAACTCAATGGACTCATAACAGGGCGCAGTGGAGATACTTTGACACTGAAAACATCGTCCGGGAAGGTCACGGTTGTGCTGACCGATGACACCAAGGTTCAGAAACCAAAAGGTCTCGGTCTGCGCAAGAAACAAATGAGTACTACGGTTCTGATCCCCGGACTCAAAATCTCAGTCGACGGCGTGGGTGACGCGCAGAACCGTGTGGTGGCCGCGACCATTAACTTTTCAGGGGACGACTTACAAACCGCCGAAACAATTCAAGCTGGCCTGACACAGACGCAAGAGGCGGTAGAAACCAACCAGCAAGACACTGGGGCAAACAAGGTACAAATCGCCGCCAACAGAGAAAGGATCAACGCCAACCAGGAGCAGATCGCAGCTAACCAGCAAGAAATTCAGGAGGCCGCCAGGCGTTTCGACCAGCTTAGCGAATACGATGTGAAGGGGCAGGCTACGGCCTATTTTCGTACCGGTAGTTCCACAATCTCAACCAGCGACAAAAATTCTCTCAAAAAACTGGCGCACGAGGCGGTAAATCTCACCGGCTACATTATCCAGGTTAAAGGATTCGCTGATTCGTCAGGTAATCCAGCCATGAATCAGAGGTTGAGCATGGATCGAGCACAGGCAGTGATTGCTTTCCTGTTGCAGGACTGCAACGTGCCGGTCAGACACATCATAGCTCCTGGAGCCATGGGCACTGCAGATCCGGCCGCGACGAATGAAACCTCACAGGGACGCGCAGGGAACCGCCGTGTAGAAGTCAAAATCCTCGTAAACCGCGGCCTTGCTGGCGGCTAAATCAGTCCGTCTTAATGTTGTCAGTCCGCGGCCGAAGCCGTCATAGCGACTGGCAGCAAGGAGAATGTCGCTGCCAGCCGGAAGAATGCTGTGCTGTGCCAAGCCCTAGTCGGCACTTGTTCCGAACCGCAGGAAGCAGCCGAAATTCGCTCCTGCCAGCCAGAGCGCCCACCCAGATGTGGATTTATCCGCTGTGCCGTTCGAATGAATGCCATGAATGGAAGACGGGCGCGGATCCTGTTGACACGACGCTGGCTGAGTCTCGCGGGCGTGGCCTTGCTCTCGACTGGCTTTGCTTTCGTTGCTCTTCGTGTTACCGCAACAGATTCGTGGTCGGAAGCTCATCATCCTATTGATCGTAAATAGGCCAGAAGGCATGCGCCTCTTCCTCCGTGAGCTGCATTGCTTTTGCCATGAAATCTTTTCGGTCAATCAGTACTTGATCACGAGCTACCTGGATCGCCTCGCGGCTTCTGCTGGACGGGTCGCGGGAACTTTTCACCTCCGGATTCTGCGCGAGTAAGATCTACCGAACAGCTGGAGTTGACATACTCAAACCGATATTGTGCATAAGTTGTGAATGCATGCTCGCCTCCGTTTGAGCTCGCCGTCAACGCGTTTCAAGCCAAGTAAAACCCGATCTGATCTAAGGGCTAGCTAGTTCTTCTGGGCGCACATGAATCTGGCACTTCTGACAGTAGTCGCCGCGCACAAGTGAACCTAAGTTCAACAGAGGATTTCCGATTCGGCGTCCGAGAGGCCAAATGATGCGACATCCGTGCTCTATGCCTGATTATCAGATCGTGCTTCCGCTCTTGCGTGAATGGATTGGTGCAATTTCGAAGAAGAAAATTATCTACTTCGTGTTTAGCGCTATTTTCGTGATTTGCGATCTGCCTGCCACGCAAGCCCAGACGCAAGAGTCAACCTCCGCGCAAGTTGAAGCACTTCAGAAGAAGCTCGACAGCCTGCAGAACCAGATGACAGAGGTTCAGGCGGAAATTAACAAGTTATCAGGAGCCCCGCCCGCCGCAACTCCGAGTAACGGAACGATTGACACTCAGCAGGCAGGCAGAAAAACAGAGGTTGCCACGGAGCTGGGGACTGGCCAGCAGAATATCGGCCAGGCCACCACGACATATGAAACAACCTCCCAGGATCCGGTCGCCGCGCCCCGCATTGATAATGAACCGCTTGATCCTCGATATCCCGGATACTTCCGCCTTCCTGGTACGAGAACGTTCTTGAAGATTGGCGGATACTTCAAGACCGACTTCATTTATGACCTGAAGCCTGCTGGAGATGCGGAACGATTCATTCCCTCCAGCATTCCCACCTCACCTCAACCGGGTGTGAACAATGCCACGGTGTCCATCCGACCTACGCGGCTGAACCTGGACTTCTTGATTCCTACAGAGAAGTTTAATGTCAGATTCTTTCTCGAAGGCGACCTTTTCGGTTCTAACGCGACCACGCCGCGCTTGCGTCACGCTTACGCGCAGGTCAAGAACTTGCTAATCGGCCAAACGTTCTCGAACTTCATGGACCCCGACACAGGGCCGGATCAACTGGACTTCCAGGGACCCAACGCCCAATTACTGATTCGCACTCCCCAAATTCGCTACGGCTTCAAGATTCGACCGAAAACAACATTCACTATCGCGGTAGAAAAGCCTTCGTCAGACATCGACGTCAAGGTCCAGGGTTTCACCGCGCAACCGAACAGCCCCAGCCCGGATGGAACTCTGCAACTTCGCCGCGAGATGAACAGTGGCCACGTGCAACTCGCCGCCTTGTTCAGAAGCGTTTCGGGCTTTGTGAGCGGTAGTAGCGGCCCAACAGATTCGGTTTTTGCTTGGGGGTTTAACCTGACGGGCTCGAGGAAGATCGGTAAAGATACAACGGTTTATCAAGTTGAGTACGGGAACGGCATTGAGCGCTACCTTAACGACACCTCCGGGACGGGAAGTGATGCAGCGTTGATGAGCGCATCGCACCCCGGCCTAAGGCCCTTACCGGTCGTGGGCGCGTACGGGGCCTACCAGCACTATTGGATCCCCAAAGTCCGCTCGTCGGTTATCTACGGCTTTGCCCAGGTCCAAAATACGGATTTCCAAAGCGGCACCGCATTCCACCAGAGTAACTATGCGGCCGGCAATCTCATTTGGAACCCAATCGGCTCCCTGAATGTTGGAGCGGAATTCCTCTACGGATGGCGGGTCAACAAAGATGGCTCATCCGGAAACGCACCCCGAATTATGTTGAGCGCGAAGTACAACTTTGTCAGGGGCCCGGAAACAAAGAAAACAAAATGAGCGTGGCGTTTGGAGAGTGCGCTTCGCGATTCCCACGAACTCAGACGAAAAATGGAGGAATCATGAGTACGGTAACGGCGAAACCCGAGCGGGTCGACCAGTTCTTCACCGTGGCAGAAGCACGTTTCGATCGCTGGCGTGCGCTGCTGCAAGCAGCGCGTACCTGGGAGGGCCCGGAAGGTGAACAGCGACCCAACAAAGAAACCGCGTACGCCACAGTTTCCAAGTCTTTTCAAGATCTGCGTCAATGGGAGGACTTCTTCGCCTATCCGGGGCCCACCCTGCTCAGAACGCTGCAGGAGCGTATCGACACGGGCGATGCCACGGGGACAGCCCGACTGGCGCAGTCCATTAGCGCCTCTCTGCTCACACACTCTTATCGCACCAATGTCGGTGATTGGGAAAACGATGAAGGGCCAACCAGTCTGGGCGATCGCGTGCCACGTGGGATTGAGGATGGAGCGCAGCACCGCCCTTATTTTGAAGTGTTGTTCGTGAGTCCGGCCCGTCCGGCAACGTGTCTGGAACTGGCTCAGGACTTGCGCAAACTAAGGCGGCCTCAAGACAAGTTCGTTAGCGGTGGTGATTTACGAGGGCATTCCATTCGCGTCCTCGCATAATAGTGCCGTTTTACATGAGTTCCTCACCTCCCATCTTGCCGCAACGGGCAACGCCCAGAAAACGGAGGAATACGCTCTCGCGCTAGCCAAGGGGCTGAAACTAATTCGTCCCGAGCTCGACATTTTCTTGCTGAGCGACCGGCAAGTGGAAAAAGCAGCGGGCGACATATCCGCCAGCTGCATTCGGCGGATCTTTTACCAGGTCGAGGAACCCCTGGAACTTCACCTCAGCATCCTCGACGCGGTTCAAGACAGGTTTGATACGCCATACTTTGATAATCTCCAGAAGTATTCCCAGCGCCCCATCGGCACCTTCCACGCACTGCCTGTAGCCAGGGGCAAATCCATTTTCAAGTCGAATTGGATTCGGGACATGGGCGCGTTTTACGGCCTGAACCTGTTCCTGGCTGAGTCCTCGGCCACCACGGGAGGCCTGGACAGCCTGCTCGAGCCGACCGGCAAGATCAAGGTGGCACAGGAAAAAGCAGCGCGTGCGTTCGGGGCCGACCATGTCTTCTTCGTTACCAACGGGACCTCAACTTCGAACAAGATGATCGAACAAGCGTTGCTCGCACCGGGCGACATCATGTTGGTCGACCGTAACTGCCACAAGTCCCACCATTACGGCGCTGTCCTTGTCGGCGCGCTACCGCTTTACCTGGAGGCTTACCCGCTGACGCAGTACTCGATGTATGGAGCCGTACCCCTGCGCACCATTAAGAAGGCTTTGCTTGATCTGAAGGTCGAAGGGAAGTTGAACCGGGCAAGGCTGCTCGTACTTACAAACTGTACTTTCGATGGACATATCTACAACGTCGAAAGGGTGATGGAAGAGTGCCTCGCTATCAAAGCGGATCTGATTTTCCTGTGGGACGAGGCATGGTTTGGATTCGCTCGCTGGAGTCCCTTCTATCGGCGGCGGACCGCGATGGGAGCTGCTGCCATTCTGGAAAACAAGTTCAGGGACCCCGCGTACGGAACGGCTTATTCGGCGCAGGAGAAGAAGCTTGGAGCTGATCTCGATCCCAAAGATCCAAGGCTCCTCACAACTCGGTTGCTCGCCAACCCCGATAAGGTCCACCTGCGCGTCTATCAGACCAACTCGACGCATAAGTCGATGTCCAGCCTGCGGCAAGGTTCGATGGTATTGGTCAGGGACCAGGACTACCACACCGTCGAGGAGCAGTTTCACGAGGCCGTGTTTACTCACGCCTCCACGTCACCAAATCTACAGATCATCGCGTCCCTAGATGTCGCCAGACGCCAGATGGAACTCGAAGGTTATGAACTGGTGAACCGGGCCGTTCAGTTAGCACTCGATGCGCGGCGCGAGATCAACTCGCATCCCCTGGTTTCGAAATACTTCCGGATTCTAGGGGCCGACGAGCTGATTCCCGCTGAATTTCGTGAAACTGGATTTGTGGACTATTTGACGCCCGGAGTTAACTGGGCCACTGCGGTCAAGACTCTTCGCGAAGATGAGTTCGCCTTGGATGTGACGCGACTCACTCTGGTTTGTGGATCTGCAGGATTCGACGGGACCCAGTTCAAGAATCTGTTGGCGGCTGAGTACGACATTCAACTCAACAAGACCAGCCGCAACAGCGTTTTGCTGCAAACCAACATCAACAACACGCGCAGCGACATTGCCCAGCTGATTAAGGTCCTCGTCGAAATCTCACGGGGAATCGAAAAGAAGCTGGCGCAGGGAGGCGAAGCAGCTCAGCAGGCGTTTGCCGCGCGGGTGAAGTCGCTGATGGAGGATGTACCCAATCTGCCGAACTTCAGTTGTTTCCACGATAGCTTCCGAGAGGATCCCTCGAGTGTGACAAGCGAGGGTAACATACGCTCCGCCTTCTTCGGGGCCTATCGGGAGCACCAGTGCGAGCACCTGAAACTGGCGAGTCCGGAGATCGACAAACGGCTTAAGGCTGGACCCGAGTTGGTATCCGCGAGCTTCGTGATTCCCTACCCTCCTGGCTTCCCGATCATGGTTCCGGGGCAGGTCATCACGGCTGAAACCATCGAGTTCATGCGCCAACTCGACGTGAAGGAAATTCACGGATTCAGTTCCTCCCTGGGACTGAAGCTGTTGAAGCCGGCCTTCCTCAAATTGGCCCGCGATACAGGCAAGCCCCCGACCGAAGAGGTTAAGAAAACGAAGCGGCAAACTGCCGCCTAGAAAAACAAAGATTGTTCTCGCCCAAGGAGGAAAGCCATGGCAACTGGAGTAATTCGGCATCTCTCGGTAACTCTTGAACAACAAAAAGAGCTTGAAAAGTTGAGTCCATTCGAACTGAAAGATAAGTTGATCCAGCTAGCCAGCGAGGCGACTCGGCAGAGTGCCCAGACTATGTTGAATGCTGGCCGGGGTAACCCCAATTGGATTGCAACCACTCCGCGTCAGGCTTTTTTTACTCTGGGCACATTTGCAATTGAGGAATCGAAGCGGGTATGGGACCAACCCGACCTTGGCGGGATGCCTCAGAAACCCGGAATGGCGAAACGCTTGATGCAATTTCTCGACAGCAATCCTAATGCTCCCGGTGGAAGCATGCTTCGGACGGCCATTGATTTTGCTGTAAAGGAATTCGAGTTCGATCCGGACGCATTTGTTCATGAGCTCGTCGACAGCATCATCGGAGACCAGTACCCGTCTCCGGATCGCATGCTGGTCCATGCTGAACGCGTCGTGCGCGCCTACCTGAACAAAGAAATGTGCCCCGGAATAAAAGCCCCTGAGAAGATTGACATCTTCGCGGTCGAGGGTGGCACCGCTGCAATGTGTTACATCTTCGATTCACTGATCGTAAATCACCTGTTGCATCGGGGGGATAAAGTTGCTCTCGCTGTACCGACGTTCACCCCGTATATCGAGATTTGCCATCTTGACCGCTTCAATTTTGAAATCACTGAGATCAAGGCGGATGAAGTTTCTCCGAGTGATGGTCGCCACACATGGCAGTACCCGGATGCAGAAATTGACAGGCTGGCAGACCCCTCGGTCAAGGCGTTGTTCTTCGTCAATCCCGGCAATCCACCTTCCGTGGCCATGCGTGCAAGTTCGATGAATCGGCTGGCTAGCCTGATTCAGAGCCAACGTCCTGACCTGATCGTGGTCACCGATGATGTCTATGGAACCTTCGTGCCTGGATTCCGCTCCCTCATGGCAGAAGTTCCCCAGAACACGATTGGTGTGTATTCGTTTTCGAAGTATTTCGGTTGCACGGGTTGGCGCCTTGGGGTGGTTGCAATCCATCAAGACAATATTTTTGACAAGGCACTCGCGAACTTGCCCAATGAGACTCGTCGACAGCTAAATACTCGATATGGTCCGCTGACGCTCCATCCTGAAAGCCTCAAGTTCATCGATCGCATGGTGGCAGATAGCCGGTGCGTAGCCCTCAATCACACCGCAGGCCTGTCTCTGCCCCAACAGGTTCAGATGACCCTGTTCTCGCTCTTCGCGCTCTCGGATAAAAAAGACCGCTACAAGAAGCTCACGAAAGAAATCGTGCAACGCCGGTTGAAAGCCCTTTGGGACGGGATGAATCTGCCTCTTCCACCAGATCCATTGCGTGCCGACTATTACGCTACGCTCGACATAATGGTTTGGGCCGAAAAAACCCACGGTCCACGGTTCGTCGAATTTCTCAAGAACAACTACCACCCCTTCGACATTCTCTTCGCCCTGGCGGAGAAATTCTCCACGGTACTTCTCAACGGCAGCGGCTTTGCCGGACCGGATTGGTCGGTTCGAGTCTCGCTCGCCAACCTCCCGGACGAGGCATACGGCAAGATCGGTGGACAACTAGCGGCTGTAGTGCACAGAGCAGTCGAGGTTTGGAAGGACCAGCAATCGTGACTTGGTACGACACGTTTGCGCCGACGGCTGAGCGCCAAAGCGCATGCGCTGTCGCTCCATAGAAGGAGGCTGACGATGTTTATATTGACGTGGTTCGCTGATACTCTCCGCCACTACCCGGAGATCGCCATCTTCCTCGTGCTTGCTCTCGGGTACTACTTCGGCAAGTTCACTTTCCAAGGCATCGGCCTGGGGTCAGTTACCGCAACCTTGTTAGCCGGTGTCCTGATCGGACAACTGGGGATTACGATCTCGCCTCCTCTCAAGGCAACTGTCTTCCTCATGTTTCTGTTTGCTGTCGGGTACGGTGTCGGACCGCAGTTTGTGCGCGGTGTCGCGAAGGATGGCCTGCCGCAAGCCATCTTCTCAGTCGTGCAATGCGCGTTCTGTTTGCTTGCCCCATTCGCAGTCGTGAAGATCGTCGGCTACAACCTGGGTTATGGGGCGGGTCTTTATTCCGGTTCTCAGACTATCTCAGCCGCGATGGGCCTCTCAACCGACGCTATCAACCGATTGGGCTTGTCGGCTGATCAAGCAAAGGCCCTTCTGGATTCGATGCCGATCGCTTATGCCGTGACATATATGTTCGGCACTGTCGGTTCGGCGATTGTAATCGCCGTACTCGGCCCTGCATTGCTTCGCATAGATCTGGCAGCCGCCTGCAAGGACTACGAAGAGAAACAGGGCGGCACCAAGGCACAAGGCGGGGCCGGTTCGGCCTGGCACCGCTGGGAGATGCGTGCATTCCGGGTAAGACCGGGCGCGAGGATTGTTGGACTCCGAGCCATGGAGGCTGAGGCGCTCGTCCCCGATGCGCGCGTTTTTGTTATGCGAATACGTCGTGGGAACTTGATCGAAGACGCAACCGCGGACACTGTTTTGCGTGAGGGCGACGTGGTGGCGGTGGCCGGCGCGCGGGACGTGCTCGTAAATGTGATTGGACAAGGCGTAAGAGCGGTAGCAGTGTCCGGTGCTCGTGACACGCTCGTAAGCGTGAGTGACGGTCCGCAAGAGGTTGACGATCCCGAATTGCTGAGCATGCCGGTAGAGGGTGTCGATATCTACGTTACCAGCAAGAAGGCAGACGGCAAGACCCTTGCTGAACTTGCAACGCTACCTTCGGCTCGAGGCATTTTCCTCCGAAAAATCACAAGAGGAGCAGTTGCTACCTCGATGCCGATTTTGCCAAATACGAAAATCTACAGAGGCGACATCCTAAACCTGGTCGGCCGTACCCAGGACATCGCCGCCGTAGCCAAAACTCTCGGCGCCGCGGATCGGCCGACCGACGTCGCTGACGTCGCGTTCATCGGGGCTGGCATTGCGATCGGAGCACTGGTCGGTGCATTGGTCTGGAAAATTGCCGCCGTGCCACTGACGCTGTCAACCGCAGGAGGAGCGCTCATCTCAGGACTCGTTTGCGGGTGGTTGCGCTCCGTGCACCCGACGTTCGGGCGCATTCCGTCGTCGACGGTCTGGTTCATGAACTCGGTCGGTCTCAACATCTTCATTGCCATCGTCGGCATCTCAGCCGGTCCGGGCTTCGTGAATGGTTTGCGGACGCAGGGCGTCAGCCTGTTCCTATGGGGTGCCGTGGCAACCATGGTTCCGCTGGTTCTGGGTATGTACATCGGCAAGTACATCTTCCGCTTCCACGACGCGATTCTGCTTGGCATCGTTTCAGGAGCGCGCACGACGACAGCTTCGCTGGGCCTGGTTTGCGATCGGGGCAAGAGCCAAGTGCCGGCGCTCGGGTACACGGTAACCTATGCAGTCGGAAACACCTTGCTGACGATCTGGGGCATGGTCCTCATCTTAATGATTTCGTGAATGAACTTTGAAATGGAATCGGCATGGACCCTCTGATCGTACCTCCAAGGCAGTGAGCCTTTTCGAGATAGGTTGGATTGAGCAAGCTCGAACGAGACTCGAGCGACAACTCGTCGGCCACTGTTCTGAAGCGCAAAAGGACACGGTATGGAATGGCTAGCCAAGTTGTTCGCAAAATATCCGGAAATGGGGGTCTATCTAGCGGTCGGTATCGGATATTTGATTGGACGGTTTAAGTTCCGGGGTGTCGGCCTGGGCGCAGTCACGGGTTCTTTGCTGGGAGGAATCTTCCTCGGGAATTTTTTCCATGTCCCTGTCTCCGACCAGGCGAAAGCGATACTCTTCCTTTTGTTTCTCTTCGGTATTGGCTACTCAGTAGGCCCCAGTTTCTTCCGGAATCTCAAGGGCGATGGTTGGCGATGGGCTCTTCTGGCGGTTTTCGTGCCTGTTGTCGGTCTCCTGACAGCTTACGCGGTGGCCCGCTTCCTGAAGTTGGATGTCGGATTTTCGGCTGGATTGCTCTCCGGATCTCTGACGGAGTCGCCGGTCATCGGTACTGCGAGCGAAGCAATCCGAGCCTTGTCATTACCCGACGACCAAAAGACCCAACTGATAGGACACATCGCTGTCGCCGATTCCATCTGCTATCTCTTCGGAACCATAGGCGTAATCTGGTGCTGCAGCAGCCTGGGCCCGAAACTGCTAGGCATCGATCTGCAAGGAGAAGCGAAGAAACTGGAATTGAACCTGGGGATGCGGCGTACCAAGCACGGCGTCCATCCCGCATGGCAGCCCATTTCGTTTCGCGCGTATGAAGTGCCGCAGGATGCGCCCGTCATTGGAAAGACAATAGCAGAGGCAGAGAAATTAGTTCCTGGGGCTCGTCTTTTTGTGGAGCGAATCCGGCGCAAGGGCGATATCTTCTCGCCTCCAGGCACAACCGTCCTGGAGGCTGGCGACACGCTGGCTGTGATCGGGCGGACTGAAATTCTGGTTAAAGCTCTGGGTCCGAAATCGAGTGAGGTCGTGGACCCGGAGTTGCTACAAATTCCTGTTGCTTCTTATGACCTGTATGTCACCAGCAGGGACATCGCTGGAAAGACCCTCCAGGAACTCGCGGAGCGGGAGGAGACGCATGGCGTCCTGCTGCGCCGAATAATTCGCAATGGCCAATCACTCCCCCTAGGGACTCAGCTAGTCGTGGAACGTGGGGACATTCTTGAGATTACGGGAACGGAATCCGCCGTAGAAAAGTTGACTCCGACTGTTGGCAGAGTACTGCGTCCACTCGAAGAGAGCGATCTCGCAACGCTAGGTGTTGCAATTTTCATTGGAGTGTTGGTAGGTGCAGTCATTACCATACCGATTGGCCACCTGAGACTGACTCTAGGCACAAGTGTAGGAACTTTACTCGCTGGGCTAGTGGTGGGCTGGATGCGGTCAGTACGGCCGTGGCTTGGAGGAATCCCCGAGGAAGCGATTCTTTTCATGAAGTCGATTGGTCTGGCTGCTTTTGTCGCGATGGTCGGTCTCAAGGCCGGACCGATTTTTGTGAGCACGGTTCGAAATTCTGGCTATTTACTTTTCTTCGGTGGGATTGTGGTCACCCTCACTCCGCTGATCTCGGGAATCTTCTTCGGGCGGTACGTTCTAAAGCTCAATCCCCTGCTACTGCTAGGCGGAATCGCCGGTGCGCAAACCATGATTGCCGGCGTCGCCGCAGTGCAGGAGAAGTCGGACAGCCCGGTTGCGACGCTCGGATATTCCTACACAGCGGCGATCGGACATATCTTGCTGACCACCTGGGGCACAGTGATTGTGGCGCTCATGTCTTGAAGCAGATATTGGCAGTGAGAGGAGTTTGAGTGAACTAACAGCACTGGCCGTCATGGATTTACCGCGACCCTTTCGTCGCGTGAGCAACTCAGCGTCGACCTCGCCTACAGCTATTACGACTCGCAGAATGCCTTCATCTGCTTCAAAGATTCCCACACGGGCAGCACTAACTACGGGATGGTTCGGTGACGTTTAAGCCGGTTGCTCGGGCAAGAATCATGATGCAATGAGTCGATTTATGGAATCTTGTAATGAATGTCCTGGTTGTGAATTCGGGGAGTTCCAGCCTGAAGTTTCAAGCAATTGACACCGATAGTGGTCGGATCAAAGAAAACAAGGATGACCGACTCTGTCGAGGCGCCATTAAGGGCATTGGCGGTGAAGCGATTATCCGCTTTCAGCAAGGTGATACGTCCAGTCGGATATTTAGCGCATCGCTACGGGACATCTCAACAGCGCTGGCATATCTTGTCCGATACATCGCATCCGAGCCCTCGGGCGTACCCGAAATCAAGAGCACAGCTGGCATAGAGGCTGCTCGCGAACTCTTCGGCAGAGACCTCATGTCCTGCGGAGATGAGCGGACAAGATGAGTTCCAGTTCGAGTTCGGCGAGGACTTCGCCGAGCACATCGAAGCTTTCCACCCCACCTTCTGTAGAGTCCTGGTGCGCTACAACCCCGAGGGCGAGGCCGCCCTGAATCGGCGGCAGTCAGCTCGACTGCAGCGGCTGTCGGACTATCTACATGGTGGGAGCCGGAGCCTGTTTATGTTCGAGCTCCTGGTGCCGCCGGATAAGGCGCAGCTCGCGAAGCTCAAGGGCGACAAAAAGGCCTTTGATCTGGAGGTGCGTCCTCGACTGATGGTCCAGGCCATTGAACAACTTCAGGAAGCCGGCGTAGAGCCAGACGTCTGGAAGATCGAGGGCTTGGACCGCCGCCTGGACTGCGAGAAGGTTGTCGCGGGTGTTCACCGGGCAGGGCGCGACAGAGTGGGCTGTATTGTCCTGGGACGGGGTGAGGATGACCAGAAAGTTTCTGAATGGCTGACGACGGCAGCCGGAGTTCCAGGATTCATCGGCTTTGCTGTAGGTCGCACGGTCTTCTGGGATCCGCTGGTGAACTGGCGAAACAAGAAGACAACGCGCGAAGCCGCAGCGGCTGAGATTGCCCGCCGCTACGGGGAGGTTGCGGGCCTCTTTGAACGAGCTCATGTTGCCCATGCCGCCTGAAGCCGGCACGCTTTGTAGGATGGACCAAGTGTACCCACATAGCATCCGGCTTCGGCGCTGATTCCCCGGTCCGACTGAAAACGGAGAACAAGATGAGTGTCGGAATCGGGACCGTTCATGGTGGTTAGGTTTGAAGCGAGAGCTGCCGTTCACCCTGGTGAGACGGGGCATGAGGGTTTTGATTTCAGTGCTGCCCATCAACGCGATCCACTTGACGATCATCAAGACTTCGTCGTTCCTCTTCCGCGAGCCGTCACGCCGGAGACGTAGAACGGGGGGCGGCGATTTGTCGTAGCCGCGTTGGCGCATCGGTCTGTGCCAACAAGATTCAGGGCATCCACGCCGGTCTAGCGAAGCAGCCGGTTTACAGGGTATGCTTCTGTGCTCAGGTCTCACGCCCAAACAATCTCAGCCAACTGAACCCCTATCCCGCCGCCTTTGCGGAATTTGAAGGAAAGGGAACCCGAGCATGGACAATCGTGCCGCGCTGCGGTTGCGAGTCGATCGAAAGCTCTCCATTCAGCAACCGCATGCGCTCCAGCATGCTCGTGAGACCAAGCCCACTACCTTTCATCGCGGCTTCCGTGTCGAAGCCCACACCGAGATCGCTGATCTTCAAATTAATCGCGTCGGAACTTCCCCATAGTTGCACGTCGAAGTGCTTGGTCCCACTGTGCTTGGTAGCATTGTGCAATGCCTCCTGTAAGACTCGGAACAGAGATACAGAAAGTTCCAGTGGCACAGCAGTAGGTACATCGTGGATCTTGAAGTCAATTTTCACCTTCTGTTTCTCGCCGAACTCTTTGCAGAAGCTCCTAATCGCCGCGACTATGCCTAATATCTCCAGCTTCGAGGAGTGCAATTGGTGCGACATCGTTTGGACATTGGTTGACACCTCTAACATCTGCTCTCGCAGACTCTCTATGCGCGTACGAAGTTCAGAAACCGAATCGAGAGGACTCGTTTGTAATTGTTCCAGTTCGATAGCCAACAATGCGAGTCGCTGGGCGACATCGTCATGAAGGTCTCTGGCAATCCGACGACTTTCCTGCTCCTGCGCCTGAATCAACCTGCGGCTCACATTGGAGAGAGCATCTTCCGCCAGCATGCGCTCCGTGACATCCGCCACCATACCTATCATCCGCAGCATCTTACCGTTATTGTCGAAGAAGGCGCGCCCATTCTCCTCCAGCCAGACTATGGAGCCATCACCACACAGGACACGACAGCAAATCTGATTGTTTGGATTGTCGGGAGTGAGGTTATCAATGGCAGCAATGTATTTTGCGCGGTCGTCCGGGTGGAGTTTCTCCAATATCTCCTGATGTGTAAGTCGTGTCGGTTCACCTGTCAAGCCAAGAATATTCATATACTCCGGAGATCGCACGACCATGTCGGTTGCGACATCCCAGTCATACGCGTACATCCTGCCCACCTGAGCAGCCAAACGCAGCCGCTCCTCGCTCTCGCGTACTGCCTCCTCGGCTTGTAGCCGTGCCTCCATCGCTGTTTGTTGACGAAGAAGCTGTTCCCGTTCAGCGATCACGGCTGCCGTTGTCATCCCGGTCGCTGAAATCACAGCGAAGAATACATCCAAGAGGACAGCATTCTTGAATGGAGTGTCTTGCGCGAATGGCCCCGAGCCATAAGCAGTGGCTACTGTGGCTACTGTGGCAACAAAAAAAACAGAAAGAGCCGCCCCACTCATTCCAAAGCGGACCGCTGCCCAGATTACGAATGGTACTACCGCTAAAGCCATGACATGCAACTTGACTGGCACAAAAGGCAAATCGCTAAAGACAACGAACGCAGTCCCCGTAAGCGACAGCAGAAGAACAGCAACTTCGGTCATGCGATGCGGATCACGAAGCTTGAAAAGATCAGTGAACGTCAGCACGAGCGGTGTCACCAACAGCACCCCGGTGGAGTCTCCTAGCCAGTAAATCAGCCATGCTGGACCCACCCCGGAATAAGCATGCACATGAGTCGCGTAGAGAACCGAGACTCCAACGGATGCACTGACTATGGCGCTGCCCCATGCGCCGAGCACAATTAAACCAAGTACGTCAGACAAACGAGAGAGAGACGGACGGAAGCTGGCAACATGATTGAGAAGGAAAGCACCAGTAATTGCCGCTACTGTGGCTCCCGCCGCTTGCCCGAGTGCAGCGATGAGCGGAACGGGGCTGTAGTATGCGACGAGAAGAGCCCCGGCCGCCAGCCCGAGCCATACACGGTATCCACAAACTAAAATCGCAGCAACCGCGACGCCGTATGCGGGCCATACGGGCCCCAGATTACTGCTCCTGATGTTCGTGGTGGCTTGGCCGAGTTTGCCCGCGATAACATATGCCAGGAAGATAATCGCAGACTGGACAAGGTACCTCTTCAGAGGCCGAAACGACTTAGTTCCTTGAGACATCACACTGTTTCTGAACCGCAGCATCCTTCATTGGAAGATTCCGCGAATAGATCCACCACTACTGCCACACCATCTGCCGGGCCTTTCGTAGGTACTTGCACCTGCAACCATATCTCGAGTACAGACTGAAGAGTCGATTCTTGGAGCGGCATTGAGAAATGCCGTGGGTGCTCCTCCGCAATCATCACGCCTCTTATGAAAATGGAGTGGTTAGAGAACCACGCATTAAGGGTAACGTTCGAGAGAGTGCGGAAGAAGAAAAAGTTGCCCTTGCAACATGGGCAAGACAGGCAACTCTCGACGATTTGCGAATCGCAGCCCGGCACATCTCATGTCTCTGTTTGGCTTTAGCTCGATCAGAGGTTCAGGAGCGACTCGAGATACATGCTGTTGGTCCTGCATCATTGTGACGCGTATACTATACTCCTTTTAGTCTGCACTAGGAAACCCGAGTGCACTGGGTACGTTTGCTGGTCCAGGGCAGCACAAAGCACAATCTCGAGCTTCAGGCAACTGTAAGTTTTGACAGCAGCATCTTCCGGGAGGATCTCCGGTGTTTACTTTATAGTGCGATTCATTCTGCCGGAGCACAATGGACACGCTTCAGTTGTCCGTCGAGCCTGTGCAGGAGATTGCTGATGGCGTTGAGCCGAATTCTGGTAGTTGATGATTTCAAGGACTGGCGACATGCGGTTCGTTCAACTCTCGAAAAAGACCCAGAATTGCGGGTCGTCGGGGAAGCTTCAGATGGAGTGGAGGCTGTCCAAAAAGCCGGAGAACTGAAGCCAGACTTGATTGTGCTCGACATCGTGCTGCCCAAAATCAATGGACTAAAGGCAGCTGTTCAAATATCCAAAGTCTCTCCGCTATCGAAATTACTGTTCTTATCTCAGGACAATGATGCAGATATGATACAGGCCGCCTTCAGCTCTGGGGCATCGGGATACGTGCACAAGCTAAGCGCCGCAACCCAACTCTTAACTGCTGTCGTAGCTGTTCTTCAGAACCGGAGCTCTGTCAGTAGCGGAACAAGCTGTTTTCGCATGGACTGTGAGTCCATCGGGACCGCACTTGACATTGAAGCGTTCGTTCGAGCTTAAACGACTGGCACTTGGAACGTGCTCGGCCACCGGTCATTTTCCTCCACCAAACTCGAGGACCGGCCGACAATCCGTTCCCCCGCCTAGTCTCGCCCAGGGGGTCACGATTTATCTGACCTGACCCGGCCCGCATTTTACTCCACGGATCGTGAGGCTTCGCCGGGCTTCTTGATCGGTCCCGTTTTTCGGCAACACCTTCAAGGTGAATTTTCGGCAGTTTGTGAGCTTGTTAGATCGCCATTGAAAGCGATCTGACAAGCGAACTGCGTCCGATCTTCCAGACATTGGTGAGGGAGACTCTCATTGTATTCGCGCCTCCAAGACTCGATGACCTGCTTGGCCTCCGTTTGGTCGCGAATCCAGCCACGTCCAGGCCGATCTCCTTTTATCTCTTGCGGTTCGATGGCGTCGATAACTTTGGGAGCGTACCGCATCCCGTGGAAGACCGGCCTTCTTATCCCGTCTGATTTCGCCGGTCACACCGATTGCCCAAAGCCACTTGGAATGTTCCGATAGTGCCATGACAGCCCATGACAGCCAAATTCCGTTTGCTCGCTATCCGGAAAGTGGTACTATTTGGAACGCTTTCTGCAGCTTTCCGCACCACACCGTCCTCCCTCGTGGTGAGGGTCCCTTGCGAAGCCGACAATATCCGTTTAGCAACTATCCGCTAAGGGTAGGGTTCTGAATACCCAAGGAGCTGCTATTGGAACTATCAATGATTCGAGTTCTCCTGGTCGATGATTACCAGCCGTGGCGATACTTCGTCAGTTCGACCCTTCAGAAACAGCTGGGTATTAAGTTCATCGGGCAAGCCTCGGATGGACGTGAAGCGGTTCAGAAAACCCAAGAACTCAAACCAGACCTGATCCTGATGGACATTGGACTTCCGACCCTGAATGGGATTGAGGCCGCTCGCCAAATCCGACGGCTGTCCCCCACGTCCAAAATCCTCTTCTTAAGCGAAGGTCGCTCTTGGGACATCGCGGAAGAAGCTTTGGGCACGGGTGCAGGCGGTTACGTTGTCAAGTCGGACGCTGGACGCGACCTAGTGCCCGCTGTGGAAGCGGTTCTTCAAGGCAAGCAGTTTGTCAGTGGCAGTCTACGCGAACAAGATTTCACTGATTCCAAAGATGAGTACACTGCCGATGATCCTCGCAGCGAGAGGAGCGTCGAACCGCCACCAACACAGAACGCGGAGATTCGCCACGAAGTTGAGTTTTACTCCGACGATGCAGCTTTCGTAACAGGATTTGCGGCCTTCATCGAAGCCGTTCTAGATGCCGGGAATGCAGCCATCCTTATTGCGACCGAATCACACCGGAGTGGCATTCTTCAGAAATTGAAGGCGAAGGGTTTGGACGTTGGCGCCGCCATCAAACAAGGGAGATACCTATCGCTGGATGCCGTCGAGACGGTGTCAACACTCATGATCAACGATGTACTTGATCCTATTCACTATGCGAAGGTGGTGGGCGATCTCCTTACGAAGGCGGCCAAGAGCGCAGAGGGGGAACATCCTCGGGTTACATTTTGCGGAGAATGCGCACCGACTCTGTTGGCCGAAGGGAATGCGGAGGCGGCCATTCAGCTTGAACACCTGTGGAACGAGATCACTAAAACCTATCGCGTAGATACTCTATGTGGGTACTTATGGAGTGCCTTTCCGCACGGGGAAGGCAGTCCAATCTTCGAAAGGATCTGCGCAGAACACTCAGCCGTTCATTACCAATGAAGAGGTTCATCCTGCCTGTTCCAAATCTTCGTCAATGCCCCATTCGCCACCCTTCCATCTCTCTGCACCGATTCGCGTTTGGGCCTCGAACTCCTTCCTCCTCATAATTGTAACGGCTACGCCAGCTTCGACGTATGCCCCTAGCGCCGAAGTCGACTCCGATTGCGCCCTGCGTGTTGGGCCTGGACGATTGGGCGAGGCGGAAAGGCCCATGATTCGTTTTCGTTGCGAGCGGATGTCTTGCCGCAACAATGCGATGTCCTGGTCAGAGATGACTCTAGCGTCCAGAGCTGGTGACTACCCGCGCTTGAGTCTGAACTAAATTGCTCGCTTCTGTCTCGAAGAGCATGGCGTATCACCCTCCGGCAAGGGCTGCGCCGATCAATCGGGGCCGCCCAGAAGACCCAAAGTTGCGAGACCGCCCATCCGCCCACGAAGATCGCAGGTGAGGTGCTCCGGGCAAGGTTGACGGACAAATTCGTGACCGGAATTCCAACTAGGTGAATTAGGGTTAGCCCTAATCCGATTGCAACGGGCGCAAAGCCAGCCGGTGCTCGCCGCTCTGTGGCCCCATAATGATCATCAGAAAAAAGAACGTGGGCATCACTTCAGCGACAAGGCACGCCGGCAGTGAGTACCAACCGGGAGAGTGCGCCCCGTACCCGTTCGAAGCAAACCCTCCGCTCACGTCGAACCCCGCTCTCCCGCTCGCGATTAAGTACAGAACTGCAGCGCCAGGCGAGCCCCGATCACCTGAGCGACAACGTAGGCCAACAAGTCCGAAGCGGGAAAACGCTTCCCCACCACCAGTCCGACCGAAACTGCGGGGTTGAGGTGGCACCCCGATATGTACCCAATGGCGTAGGCCATTGTTAAAACGGTGAGTCCAAAGGCAATGGCCACCCCTGGGAAGCCTATCCCCAGTTGCGGAAAAGATTCGGCCAGTAGGCCGCTCCCGCACCCGCCGAAAACCAGCTAAAAGCTGCCGAAAACTCTGCTATCGTACGCTTGGTTAAGTTCACGGTTGCTCCTCTCCGCGCCAAAGAGGTTTGAAGCGCGTTTCCGATAGAGCAGACTATTAAACTCTCAGTTCATACTGGCTGAAGCTCAACCGTCAGATGAAGCACCAGGCATCCTGCAGCGTCGTCCGCCTCTCTGCGATCACAGCTGGGCTTCCTGTGTTGCGTCTAGTCTAATTCTGGCTACATGCCATCTCAATAACCGGCACGTCCGACGGAGCTTGTTGGCTACCGAAAGCTCCGACAGCTTCGTTGCCTCCACTGCCGCTTCGATAGCTACCGGGTGGCGCGAACCAGTTACCGGGCCGGAGTCGGACCCGCTGAAGTCCAGTGCCTTTTCACGGCGCACTTTCCCGCCAGCAACCCAGGGGCTATGATTTGTTGAGGTCGTCGTCCTTGTAATACTTCGTACCCTGCAGGGTCAGCTGGAGAGCGAGACCATTCCTGGTAATTTGGTAAACTCAGACACCTGGGGCAACCTCGACCGCTCCCGAGTAAGCCCCACCCGACTTGCCTACCTTGGCCGCTGCGTCCGTTTGCGCTGAACCGGACCATCCAGAATCAAGGAATCGGGCCAACGCCTTATCGGTCTCGAAGACGAAGATCACACGATAGTCCTTCACTCCCACACCTAGACCGGCGCCAGCCGAAATCATCTTCATGAAGGTTTCCTGCTTGGTATTGGAGTTGACGGCGATTCCTGCGCCACGCGCCGTGCTCAGCAGCAATACGTTCGTCCCTATGTTGTTGAAGACGGCATATCCGGAAGACTTTTGGATCCCCGCCTGAGATGAAGGTTGAAGCTTATATAGATCCTCCAACGTCTGGGCTGCCATCTTGCGAGTCTTTTCCCGTTTTTGGTCGGGTGAATCCTTGCCACTCGACAAACCTGCAGTCAGCAAGGTTACAGCAAGAACTTGGGCAACTGCTCTGAGTCTCACCAGCGTCTCCTCCTTCTTCATACTTCGAGCTGCACTCCCCGCTCGGTCCGGAGGGGCGACACAACCACGAATCCTTGGGTAGGGATGACCATTCTAGTGTAGTGTCCAACAAATAACTAGACATAGTGGACCGACCCCCTTTATGCTGGGGGGGTATGGGCAAGGCATGTCAGCTCTCCGGCGTAGAGCAGCAAAAAATTGAGCATTGGATCGCAGCGCACGGCACTCCACAGCAGGTGGCGTTGCGCTGCCGTATCGTCTCGGCCGCCGCCGCAGGTGAATCCGATGTCGCCATTGCCCAGCAGCTTTCCGTGAACCGCAATACGGTGATTCTGTGGCGGAAGCGGTTTGCCGACGAAGGACTCGACGGTCTGTGGGATATTGCTCCCGGCCGCGGACGAAAGCCCCTGTATTCCATCGATAAGATCGCCGCCATCGTGGATGCAACCCTGCAAACCAAACCGGCGGGGATGACGCACTGGAGTTGCCGAACCCTGGCGCACAGCCAGGGCGTCAGCAAGTCCACGGTGAACAACATCTGGCGCGCCCACAATCTCCAGCCCCATCGCACGAAAACCTTTAAGCTCTCGCGCGATCCGAAGTTTCTGGAAAAGATGACCGATGTAGTGGGTCTGTATCTCAATCCTCCGCAACAAGCGATCGTACTCTGCGTCGACGAAAAGAGTCAGATTCAAGCTCTAGATCGCACCCAGCCTGGGTTACCGATCAAACCGGGGCGCTGCGGCACCAGGACCCATGATTACAAACGCAACGGCACAACCACTCTGTTCGCGGCTCTGGAGACGTTACAGGGTAAGGTCATCGGCGAGTGCCATGAGAGACACCGACATCAGGAATTTTTGAAATTCCTGCGCCGACTCGATACCGAGTTTCCCGGCGATGTCCCGCTCCATCTGATCATGGACAATTATGGGACGCACAAGCATGCGAAAGTGAAGGCGTGGCTAAAACGTCACCCGCGCTTCGTGTCGCACTTCGTGCCCACCAGTTCCAGTTGGATGAATCTGGTGGAGAGATGGTTCGGCCACCTGGACAACAAGGCCATCCGCCGCGGCGTCTTCCTCAGCGTAGCCGACCTGCAGGCCTCCATCGCGACCTTTCTCAAGGTTTGGAACGAGAATCCTCAACCCTTCGTGTGGACCGCCACCGTCGAATCGATTCAGGAAAAACTCACTCGCTGTCGGCGGACTTTGGAGCAGATCCAGCCCGGCTGTACCAGCCCCAAGTCCAGAAAGCGGAAGCGATAAGTGCTTAGTTATTTAGCAGACACTGCA
>QHYS01000332.1 GCA_003223325.1 Acidobacteriota bacterium | reverse complement strand
CTCGGCGACGCGTTCGCGCTGGCGCAGGAGCTCGATTTCGGCGAGGCGAAGCTCCTCGCGCTTGGCTAGATACTCGGACGATTCGTTGGTCAAATTGGTTTGCCGAAACGTTCCGTCAACTATTGTGTGTACCATGGGTCGTTATCTCCACGTGTCATTCTCTCTCCCGCAGCAAGGAGATGCAATCGGCGTGCCGCTCGCGGCCTGGCTCGCGTCTCGGAGGAATTGGAGACGAAGAAATACACACTGGGGCTTCTCCCGTAGCCAATGAGGCCGTTATGTAGCGTAGGATTCCTTGCCTCGCCTTTCAAGGTTTTTCGAGTCCAACCCGCGCGTTTGACAGAGATAAGTTTGCTAAGTCCTGGTAAACGGAATTTTCGCTAACTGCGATTCGGGATGCGTAGTTTCCGAAATTGCAGAGCATTTTTAGCTTGGCGGCGCGGCGATAGTAGGGTGTAAGCGGGGAGGGGGAGTGATCGGAGCCGTGCCGGTAAGCTAAAAATGTATTCAAGTAAAAATGCTCTGCATTTCGGCCATCGGCGCGCACTGCGTCAGTCCGACCCATGCCGTCCTTCGCCGAATAAGCCACGATTCGTCGCGAGCCTAACGGCGGCGCGCGAGGCTGCTTGCCGGGTGGCGATCACTTTTACGGCTTCACTGATCGGGTTTGTACCGAGACCTACGACGAATTGGAATTTCCTTGCTCGTACTGAGCTTTTTCAACCGCCACTGACCTAGTGGCCAGGTGTTGAATGTGGCTGACCTGTCTTGTTAGCCGATTGTAATTCCGCGCTCTGAATACCTACCCTTGAGGGAATGACCAGCCCCGAAAGGACGACCCAATGAGACTCAAGTGGTTTCTAACTGCATGGCTGTGCGCTACGCTAGCGATCGGCAGCGTTGCTGCGCCGTCGCCCGCAGGCCTCGGCACCGTCGGTGGCCAAGTGTTTGACCTCAAAGGCAAACCCGTCCCTCGTGCTCACGTAACTCTGCAAGCCTCCGACGGCGATCAACTCCAAACCACGGAAACCAATGCTCAGGGCCATTTCTGGTTTCCCTCTCTGCCTGAAGGACAATACTCGGTCCGCGCCTCCGATCAGGGGCGCGTTTCCGAATGGCGCCAAAACGTTTGGGTCTCGCCCGGGCATCAGACCGACGTCACGTTACACCTCCGCCACCGGCAGAAATCGAACGTCTCGATAACTTTCCCGCCCTTGCACGGGCAAACGACCTGCATGCGAACCTTGAAAAACATCTCTTTTGTCCAGAAATCAAGCACAATGACGATCGAAAAGACGCGATGCTGAATGACACCAAAGCACATGAACCGAAGGTGGACACGGACTGGCAATTCGAGCAGGTCCGCAGTGAGATCAACCGCCTGAGGGAAGTCTTGCGCAACCCGAATCTCACCGACGAGGAGCGCGCAATCGCGCAGTCACAACTCGACAATTACCTAACCACGACTCGGGCGACGTAGACCAGGGTCGGCTCGAAAGTTTACATGCAATACAAATCTCACAATACTATCTAGTTTCCCCAACTCCCGCTAAACGTTAGACTCCACGCCATTCCGTGGCGTTCAGTGTGTAATCCAAACGGAACAGCCACAATGGAATCGAAACACTGAAACAGTCATATCCGGAACAATAGAGAATCTCACCGACGGCCCGCTTCAATTGGAGGTTGACCCCACACTTTACCTAACGTCGAGAGCATCGAGCGAATTGGGTGATAAGTTTCTGCCATCAGGAGCGCGGCGGATTCTAACACCAAAAAGAAGGGAAAGTGGCGATTTACAATATTACTGGGGTGGCCGGGAACGAAGTCCTCAGCGTGATGGTTGGACGCAAGTAGCCGCCTGCAGGGGGCGGGCTGAGCACAGCAGCCGCATGCTGCCAACAGAGGCAGAGATCCTGTCGGCGCTGCCCAGGCGGTGGTTCCGGCGCATCGTGCAAATTGCGTTTGGAGTTCCGGAAGGCTAACCCAATCTAAGGTTACCTCAAAGCCGCGAGATCGAACGTTGCGGAGATCTCGTGGCCGTCGGGCGTGGAAACCGTGACTCGCAACGGAGCCGAGGTGACTTCCGCCGCCCGGAGTGTGAACCACACGTCGCCAGCGGTCAGCCAAGAGTTGTCGTTGCCGGAATGGATCGGTACACCGTAGGAGCGAATCGGCTGAATGTCCTTACTCTGACTGAAGCGGAACCCAAAGTCGTGGAAGCAATCCTGGACGGAGATCATACGGTTTACGCCTTGGCAAGCAAGTGGGGGCAGAAGCGGCGACGGCACCGGGTAGCGAACCTGGATGCGCACCTGAAGCGTGTCCGGATCTTTTTTGTAGTCCTGCTCAGCCTGCATAGGGCTGTAGCCAATGGAATGTTCGCGGGAGCTCACGACAACTTGAGCAAAAGGAGTTCGCACCTCCATTTCGGCAATGTACGGGCCTGTTTTCGGAGGTGGCAGCGTTTCTTTATATTTGGAGATGAACTTGACAGACTCACTGTTGCTGCTTCCCAAGAAGTAAGCGTTGCGAATCGCAGAAGAGTCCAGCGGGTGATCGTAGGCGGCAGCCGACGCTGGAATCAATGAGATCAGGAGCATTCCGAGAGATCTTCTGGACCAAGGCTTCACTGTTCTCCCTCCACCTCCCGGTCGCTTCGAATTAACCCGTCCAATCGTACCAACTTGGTAATGGGAACGGCAGGGAACTTTCAATCGGATGCGATTCGGGCCGATCTGCGAGCATGCGGTCTCCTCAGATAGAATGAAAAGCGCCCGCCGCATTTCGCAGTTGAACGTGGTAAACCGGCAGAGCTGCCGAATCTGCCGAAAAGACTGTCCGTCGATGAGCTGCTCCAGACTCGTCGCTCACTGCAATTCCGTTCGTGCCTTCTTGGCTGCGGCCTCTAGCTGCTCGTAGTCCGCGTTTCGGCCTCGGCCGCCCGTTCGTACAAGCCTGTCCTCGGGCATATGGGTCCGCTTGTCCCAAGTGGTATCGAATTGATATCATTCACCTCACTGAGGTCCCCCCAGCCTTGTGACCCCCGGAGGCTCGTATGTGGGAAGATAGCTCTTATTTCTGGGTGGTGCTCTGCAAAAACCATTGGTTTCACGCTCGGAAGAATTTATTTTTCAGACATAGAATCCCACTTGCGGAGACAGACGCCTTCACCTCTCGCCCTCCTGTCATCCGCCCCTTCAAGGTCCGATGCGATGACTGCGGGAAGGAGTATGTCTATAAACCCGCGGAAGTGCTAAGAGTCGAAGATGAGCCTTCTGCGTCGTTCACTCCACATCCGCTATTTCGTGATGAGGCCGATCCTAACCCCGGAGAATCTGACCCTGAAAAAAGCCAGTTGAACATCGAAAGCGCCATGCAGATCGAACGGCGTCGTGCTACCCGCCATCTCTTCGGAGGAGCCGTCGAGGTGATCCATGTAGAATCACAGAAGCAACTCACGTCACATACTCGCGACTTGAGTCTCTACGGTTGCTTTGTTACAAGCAAAGCTCCTTTCCCCAAAGGGACAGGAGTCAGACTGAAAATTACAAATTCTAAAGCAAACTTCTCTGCTGTAGGTCATGTGGCCTATAACCTGCCCGATGAAGGGATGGGCATCGCGTTTGTCCAAGTTAAGGAGCCCACGATGAACGGGGACCAGCGAAGCCACTCGAAGCGATACACCATCAGCACAGCCGTCAGCAAGGCACAATACGATTACGTGATCGGCCGCGCGAAAGACAAAGGGATCACCGTCTCCAATTACGTTCGCAATCTCCTTAAGATCGGGCTCCAGGTGGAGCAAAGCTCGGGAGCGGCGGTAGCAGCGGATATCGAGGAACCCGCTTCCGGAAAGTCAGTTCAGCAATACAAATGGCATGATCAATAGCCACTC
The DNA here is from genome assembly GCA_003223325.1 of Acidobacteriota bacterium. Lineage (GTDB taxonomy): Bacteria > Acidobacteriota > Terriglobia > Acidiferrales > UBA7541 > Palsa-189. The sequence goes on along the minus strand of QHYS01000332.1, from coordinate 36,902 downwards.
GCGGACCCGCCCGGAGCCTGGCGGTTTGTCTCATGGACAGACCATCTCACTGATGGAACTACGAGGCAGGAAGCGAGTATTGGCTATCTGATTTATACCGATACGAACCGAATGTGCGCCACTATAATGAACCCGAACCAACCGAAGTGGAAATCGGCGACCGTACCGACACGGGAAGAAGCGAAATCAACCATGGAAAGTTTCATAGCTTATTGTTCGAGAGTTGAAGTCCATGCAAAGGAAGGATTCGTTCTGCACTACGTTGAGGTCGCAAAAAATCCCAACAATATCGGCAAGACCTGGAAACGATGGTCTAAGTTTGAGGGTCCGAATCGGCTGATACTGCGAATAGACTCAACCGAGAACACTCCACCTGTGGTTGAATCCACGCTGGTGTGGGAACGTGTAGAAGACAGCGGAAACTGAACCTATCAGCCCGGTCGCGAATCTCGGCAAGTCGCCACGGGAGCCATTCGTAGTTCAGCTGCAGGAGGCGAGGGCGGAGTGGAAGCGGCGTAAAAAATTGACCCGCCGCACGTATTGCGATAAATAGCACAGGCTCAGCGAGGTCCTATGCTCAACGACCTGCCGCAGCCCGCACCCACCGCGTTGGAGCGTGGCAAGCCGCCCGAGCTGCCGAACCTGCCGAAAAGAATTGGCGTCGATAACCTGCTCCAGACTCAGCTCGTCATGATTGTCGACCAAACTTGAGGGACGAAGCGGAGCTTCGTCTGGGTGGCGAGCCGTTCTCGGCGTAAGGGTCTTCGATGGAACGTCCGCTTCGCGGGGCACCCTTGACCTCGCTCCCGGCTCGCAGGGGTGGAGGTGTCTTGAAGAAAACTCTTGACAACGCCGACGACGTTAAACACGGGACTTGGCGCAGCAATTCTAAAGATCTACGAGGATCCATCAGCCTTCGTTACTTGCCAGTCTAAAACTGGTAAGTCTATCGCCTGCTGCTCGTGTTGCCCGATGCAACTCGCGGAACGGGCTTGCCGTAAACTTCGATCCAGTCGATCCGCGAACCTGGAGCTCCGTGACCGCCTCCCCTCATCAGGTCCGTGAAACCAACCTCCTCTACCCTGCTCAGGTTCGGACGCTCCACCCAGTTATCGCCCCGGCCCTCGATCACATTTTCGATATTGAGATTCCGCCAGCGGACGTCAACCATTTGGATTTGTGACTCCACCCAGTCCGTGGAGTAGCCGGTCGCATGATCGCCTACGAGCCAGGTTCCGTCCGCGAGCTTCACAATGGGATGGAGTTGATGAAACCCACTTATCTTGGTGCGCCAGCGGATGGTAGCCAGTCCGGTCAAATCCACATCGTTGTTTTTGTCCCTGAGAGTGATCGCGCAGCTTGACGTGCAAAGTAGCGTCATTACATAGGTGATGTCATCGTTGTAGGTCTGTTTGACGGTCACAGGGCCAACCTTGTCGCCGTACAGGTGCACTTCCAGATTTGGGTTCGCGACGTCCCCTTGGACGATCGTATGCTCCGGTTCCTGAGGAGTATTGGTATTGGGCAAGCCACTGGCCAGCGTCCAGTCCTCCCGGAAAAACAAGGGAGGGTATTGGAGCTTTTGTGGCGCCGCCTGTTGTCCCGCAGCCCGCGCAGGCTCGCCTGCCAACCAATTAGATCCGGCCAAACACAGACTCAAGAGTCCCAAGACGGATGCAGCTGGAATAAATCTCGGCATATACACCTTCTCTTTCTGTATTGCCAATCGGGAACCGCCGAAATTTAGGCGGAGCCCGTTTCAACCCGGGATCGCAATCTTGGTGAGTTAATCGCGCTTAAGCTGAACAGAGTATAAATCACGCGGTCGAAGTGCGGCGCAAAACTTAGTGAGGAGCGTTTCGAGGCGAAGCGTAGCATTCGGCAACGGATGGCTTTGGAGGTTGGGTGCCGCACCTATGCTACTAGGCAGCGTCACTCCTTCCAACACGTTAGGGATTGTTAAAAAATAATAATATTTACACAATGAATGTCGCTCGCTATTGTGTTGGCAGTGCGAGATTATACGGCGATGGCGACGAAGGCGAGAATTCCGGAGGCAGAGCGGCACTGGCTACGTGTGCTGGGCACGTTGAATGAAGCGCAGGCGCGCGTCTTTGTCGCCCAGAAAGCGCTGGAAGAAGGACGCGGGGCGGTCAGTCGCCTGGCCCGGCTGACGAGCATGTCGCGGCCTACGATTTTAAAAGGCATGGCGGAGTTAGAATCCGGACGCTTGCCCTCGCGCCCGGAAACAGGTCGCATTCGGGCCGTGGGCGGTGGACGCAAGAGGCTGGAGGATGCCGATCCCCATGTGAAGCGCGTGCTGGCGCGGCTGGTCGAAGCCAGCACCGCCGGTGACCCGATGAGCTATTTGCTGTGGACGAACAAGTCGAGTCGCACCTTGGCCGAGGAGCCCGCGCGTCAGGGCTACACGGTCTCGCATGTCACCGTGGCGCGCTGTCTGCGGGAGCTGGGCTACTCGTTGCAGGCCAACGTGAAGACGATCGAGGGCAGGCAACATCCGGAACGCGACGCGCAGTTTCGCTACCTCAACGATCAAGTCCGGCGCTTCGTCCGTGGTCATGACCCGGTCGTCAGTGTGGACCAAAAAGAAGGAATTAGTGGGATCTTTCGACAATCGCGGCCGTCGGTGGCGGCCGGCGGGCCACCCCGAGGCAGTCAACGTCCACGATTTTCCAGCCCCGGGTGTGGGCAAGGCAATCCCCTACGGGACCTACGACCTGACGCGAAACGAAGCGGTCGTCAACGTGGGTATCACGCACGAGATGGCGGAATTTGCCGTGGAAAGCATTCGCCGCTGGTGGCAGTTGCTGGGACGGAAAGCCTACCCGCAGGCTCGGCGCTTGTTGATCTGCGCGGCGGATGCCGGCGGCAGCAACGGCTCACGGCTGCGCGCCTGGAAAATCCATCTGCAGGCCCTGGCCGATCGGCTCGGCATGGCCATAACCGTGTGTCACTATCCGCCCGGCACGAGCAAGTGGAACAAGGTCGAAACATCGCTTATTTTCGTTCATTAGTATGAACTGGCGCGGCCGGCCGCTGCTCAGCTACGAGGCCGTGGTCAATCTGATTGGGGCCACGACCACCAAAAGCGGGCTCTGAGTGAAGGCTGTGCTTGACACTCGCGAATACGAACCTGGTCAGAAGATCACGGACGAGGAAATGCGCACGCTGCGGCTGAAGCCCCACCCCTTAATGAACGAAATGAACGCTTTGAATCTCAGCTCCTGAAAAACGGGATCAGGAGTTATCTTCGCAACCTGTCACTAGAGTCAGCGAGACTCGTAATGCAGCCGGTCTGCTTATTGGTGAGCGCGCACAGAAGCTTACTGTTGATTTTGCCCGGCAGGTCCACGTCCCAGCTTCGTGCCGTCAGCAGTTGTGGCCTCGATGATGCGCCCGACTGGCTTGCCATTCCTGGCTTGGCTTGCAGTGACCGTAACTTCGTCCCCGGGTTTGAAAGAGTCCTTACGATAGCCACTAGGGTACATGACTGTCGGAGATTGCGACTCCAGAACCCAGTGCGTGACTTCGCCGTTCTCACCTTTCACGTCAAGCATCAGCAAAAGATGGGGGCTGGCGTAAAGCCATCTCGTGACGGTTCCCCTCAAGGTAACTCGCTTATCGAGCGCGTACGAAGCGCTGCCGTGATGTGCAAACAGAGGAACCGAAACCAAAAGACCCAGGGTCATAGTCATCGCCATGACAAGCCTCTTACTCATAGTGGATCCTCCGTCTTTACGAATCCATCCTCTCCTTTATGACCGGCCCTGCAAACAATGTCAAAGACAGTTTCCCTCTCGCTCGACTGTCACTTTTTGCTGGCATCATCGCCAAAAGCGTCGAGATAGAGCTGGTAGTTTTTTGCCGAGCATATGTTTTCGTTTTCCTCGGTATGGGCATCTTGCAGCCTAAACGCCATCTTCAAGGCGTCAAAGGGTTTACTAAACATTATTGGATCATTGATCGTCTCTGACCATTCCAGAGTGTCATAGTCCAGGCGCCGGAATGTCTCCGTTATGCGAGCCTGATCACTAATGGGCCTGCCAGTATTGTCGAGCCAAACCCGGTCTTCAGGCATGGTTCCGACCGTTTGAACCTCGAGGGTGTAATCGTCGAGCCATTTGCCGACGGAGTAGCCCATCCACCGCGGTTCCCTCAACTGGCCGTCTATTTCCACGCCGCCATCCATCAATTTGGGGAGGGGACGACCGTCGATCCAAATGATGCGCCATCGGCTGTCGTAGTGATACAAAATCGCGATCTTCGCCTCGTCCTGAAAGATTTGGGCAAATCTGAGGCTGTAATGATTCCAGCGCGGAAATCCTAGGGGTTCGCAGAAATTCCTGGGATCATTGTGTTCGTTCGGCGGGACCGCGTCGATTCCCTCGGTTGGCTTATGAGTCTTGTACACCTCCAGTGCGTGAGGCGTGTATGGTAGCGCATTCTCCGGTTTCCCATTGTTTGGCTTTAACTGCACGCCGCCTGCCTGAGTTCCTGCGTCCGGCCCCCCGGCCGTACTCCACGACCCGGAGATGCTGCGCCGTGGAGCTGGTTTCCGATTCTGTGGTGTTATCCGCGGCCTGTGCCAATCCACCTCAGGCCAAGTCGGCTTAGAGTTGTTCTGGGCCGATGTGCCAGTGGAAATTGTTAGCGCGGCAGCCGACAGACCAACCATTAAAACCCAAAAGCGATTTAGCATTTTCGGTCCCTCCAAGATCGAAATATCCCAGCGAGGAGTTGTAAGCCCGCGCTACAACCGGCTTCGTCGCAGCGAATGTCACATTTCAGGCGTGCGCCGATTTCGCAAGGTTTGCTTCAAGCTCGTCATCGAATGTGCGGATCGCGACGAGGTCAGCTTCAGTTCCATTACGGCGAGGTCGTCTGTTTTCAGTCATCTTGTCCCTACAGAGCTTAGATCGTAAGAATGATATCCGTTTTAGCCTATAGCGCCCGAGAAACGGCATCACCGGAAACTGGGAATCGGCCGAAAAGCCATCTTGCTGGGTTTTAATCGCTTTGTCGAAAAAGTCGGGGAAGTCTTGATCGGACTGCACAAATTGACCTCGCTTCCACCTATAAAGCATCGGTAGTGTGCCATAGTCGGTCGGCGTAACTGCGATCACGGGTTGCCCATTCAATCGCACGACTTCGAAATGCCAGCCGGACCAGTTGAAGATCTCTTTTAACTGATCGTTTTGGAAAGAATACACGCTAACCTGGTAGGTCTTGGCTCCCACTCCAGCGGCTAGGATGATATCAGGAATACCCTCTGCCCTTGTGTCGTATACGCCTGTTGCTGGGCCGACACTGTTCCCGTCTGACATTTCAGTTTTTCCCAATAATTTGCCCGAACGCGAAACAACGATGAAGCCAATGCCTTGCTGCCGCGGCGGATAAGAGTAAAAAACGATGCGCACGGGTTCGGCACCGGCTCGAAAGCGAGCGATCATGTCTTTAAATACGACCGTATTGGGCGGGACTTGTGCCTCAATAAGGCAAGGCAATAAACCTATCACTAAACCGATTATGGGCAGGAAAGGCAGTTTGCGATTCAATTGAATCCTCAATAAACGGTGGCGTTGCCACAGGGCTAACCAGTTGGTTTGATGCCTGCGGCCAAATGCCGACGAAGAACGCAGGTATTGTAATCCAAACGGAGCTGAGGAATAGCTGACGCAGACGCTTCTCAAATCCCGAGAAACGGATTCACGGGACTTGGCTTCGGATCGGGTTCTATTTGGGTTTCAGAGCCATTAGGAAGATTGCTTCAGGGGCCAGTGGCGCTTTAATTGACTTTGAAAATAGTAGAAACAACGCTCGCGTACTTGGCCGGACGAGGCGGCGGCCCCGCTTGCGGCGGTGAAACGACGTACCATACGCGAACACGATATTCACCAGCACCAACAACGCCGAATCGATATTCCTTCGTCTGTCCTGCTTCGATTTGGGGCGAAGCGCTCGGCGCCGCACTAGGGAGCCCCAGTGGGATTTCAACCCAGTGCCGTCCCTTCTTTTGCTCAATATCCAGCGGGTCTGAAGCCAAAGTTTGACGGAATAAACTTGTTCGACCGTAGAAGTACAACGGGAGAGCCAATTGCAGCGTTTTTGCGGTGAGATTCGTAACGCGGACGAGAATTGGATCGCGCTGTTGCGGAGTGCTCGTTACAATTTCCACTCGTAGAGGTTCTTGGGCCAACCCTCGTTGGCTTACCAAAACCAGCAAGGCTAAGAACGCAAGTGAGGTCACCCTGCGCATGCGGGGATACAAAAGTATTCTAGCGCCACTTTCCGGAAAGACGACGGGGACTCCTATCTCGGCGCGACGAGCGCATATAATCTAACGACAATGATTCCGTCTTCCTACAAACCGAAAAAGAAGTTTATGGAGCTGGCTATTGCGGAGGCCAAACGCGCCGGTGACAGAGGCGACTATCCCATTGGAGCGGTCGTTACACGCCTCACGGGCAAGCGCGAGGTGGTCATTGCCAGTGCAGGTAACCGAGTAAAAACCTCGGGATCGAGCATCAAACACGTAGAGTTGGAAACCCTCAAATACGTATCAAGTGGTTATGGCCGCTACCTTCCCGACTTCGTCCTCTACTCCACGCACGAGCCTTGCGCCATGTGCGCCGGTGCTTGCGTGTGGTCTAGAATCGGCGCGGTTGTCTACGGCGTTTCCCAAGAAGACATAGACGCTTACGGTCGCAAGCGCGGCACCGAGGACTATAAGTGGCGATCTTGTCTTATCCCCTGCCGGTTCGTTTTCGAGAAGGGCAATCACCCCATTCCTGTCACCGGCGGTTTTCTCCGAAAAGAATGCCAAAGGCTGTTCAGCTACAGAAGCGCATAGGGCCGTGTTCTCATGTGAGTGTCTGGCGCACATTCCGAAAACGAGACTTATCAAAAGGTGGCTAATACCCTAACTCGCTAGAGACGGGTTAATCGAACTTGTGGATTTCAGTGTCGCGGCAAAAGTAGTAGAAAAGCAACAACTATGCCCACCAGAATGATTGCTGCGAAAATGCGCAATGCTCCGGAGATTGGGGAAAGTGGGCCTTGTCTCGTCGGCGGCACCGATGGGTCGAGTATCCCTGCTCCTGTTATTTTTCGAGGCGGACCGCCCCCACGCGACGAAGATGCTTGCGTCTCCGGTTCGTGCTCCCATTCGTTAAGTTCATAAGGCATTTTCGAAATTCTACTACCAGGCCGAGAGTGCAGTTCAGAAGCCTGAAACTAGGCTCTTGTTACCAAGCAAGTGAGGGTAGTGCCTGACAAACGGGAAATCAAGATTCAAATGGATTACCCCTATTTGCCCGCAATAATCGCGGCGTTATAATCGTTTCATGCGACAGGTTCTGTCGACATCGGCGTACTTGCCGAGAAGGAGGTGATCCAGTGAGGTACAGTTTACGTTGACGCAGTAGAGGAGGCGCTTGTGAACCTTTACTGAGCGCCTCCCTCCTTTTTTTTCATCCGCCCCGAAATATCAAGATTTCCTGTGATTTGGCGCCTCTCAAGCCCTAACAAGCTGCTGGACGGAACTTGCCGCTTTGCACGAAGCTATCGTTTTTGCGCTAAGCTCATCCACACTCAGCCCGCAGTCTGAGTAATTGAAGGCGTTTTCGCAGTCACACGTTCGATCTCGGCGTTGATTTCCGCGCCAATCAGAAACGCCAATCCGGTTACATACAGCCAGGCCAAAAGGACCATTGCGGCGCCAAGCGATCCATACAAGGCGCTATAGCTATCGAAGAAATGCAGATACGCTCTGAATCCCACCGGTGCGACCAGCCAAACTAACGCTCCAAATGCCGAGCCTGGAGTAATCCAGAACCAGCGACGCTCGTGCAGATCTGGCCCGAAAAAATAAATCAATGAATACGACACAAGAACAAAGAAAACCGAAGCGGGCCACTGAAGAATCTTCCATAGAGCGACGACGGAAGGCTGTAATCGAAGCTTCATCCCTACCCAATCAACAAAGTGGCTACCCACGAGCACCGCGAGCAAGGCTGTGAGGAGGAGAATCGAGATCGAAAACGTCAATCCAAGTGCAATCAGGCGAACTTTCAGCCAGGAGCGGGCCTCTTGGACGTGGTATGCAAGATTCAGAGCGGAAATCATCGCATTCACTCCGCCGGAAGCAAACCAGAGCGCGGTCACGATCGCAAAGGTCAGCATTCCGCCGCTGGCGTCTGCGGCTAACTCAACGGTTGTTTTTCTCAAGAGCTGAAAGGCCAAGGGCGGCAGGAAGTCGGCGAAGTAGGATAAGAAATCATCGAGGAGTTCCGCACTGCGTGAAGCGAACAGACCAAAGATGGTCACCATGAACAAAATCGATGGAAACAGGGCGAACAGGAAATCGAATGCCAGCTCAGATGCCCGTCCTAAGAAGTTATTCGAGCGAATCTCGCCGACGACATTGCGCGCAAGGAGGCAAGGAGTCAATCCACCGAGCTTCCAAAGGGATGTAAACTGGTCTTGGCTTGACGGCCTGGATTTGTCGGGAGTCATCCGCTGTACATTAACCTAGGCTATCCGGAATTACGTGGTTCGGAAGATACAACGGGCTAGAAAGGGCCGCAACCGAACACTCCGAGAAGCCGCCGTAAGACCTCAGTTCCCGAAAAAAAACGAACGGGATTCTCGGAAAGTGCGAATTAGCATGTGCTAACTAACTAATTAACTCGCCAGTGGGTGGGCCAATTTCAGGGGGTGCTCCCATAACCCCTCACCGCATTGGATAGCTAATTGTGATGGGACCAGACTCAACGCTGCATCGCAAACGCAGGGGTGTAGCCGAGTTTTCCGCGAAGTGTACTACCCCCCTTACGCTGACTCTTACTTGCGACGGGGACTAGACTCGCGTTCGCGCGGCTGTGTGGTTATTTGGGGTGCACGTAGAGAACCCCACAAGGAGATGGGTGGTTCGTTTTCTACGAGGGCCAGCAGGGCAGTTGTCTCAAAAGATCAGGACGGCCCCGCCTGGCTAATGTCCAATTAAGCCTTCCGTGATAGCTTTGTCGGCAGTCGCGCAGGACCGAGGGGGATTGTCCCCGATCGTCTATCAAGATGAAAGTGGAGCCAAAAAGCGTGTCCAGTTCCTTAACAAAATCAACGATCGCTGGGATCGGGTTTTGTCTCATGTCTGCGTGTGCTGTGCCTGGGATGGCCACAGCGCAAGCGACCGGAGGATCGATCAGCGGCACGATAACCCGGGAGGCTGGGGGAATGATGCCGGGGGTTCGTGTCTTGCTGAGCGACGTAGCCGAAACAGTTTCCAGGAAAGTCACCACGGACAACGACGGCGTCTACAATCTCCCCGACTTGCCGCCGGCCGTTTATGAAATCACGGTTTCCGCCCCGGGTTTCATCACTCAGATGTGGACGACCATTACCGTTGGAGTCGGGACGGAGCGCGTCCTCAATATCGTGATGCGGCCCGGCGATCCGAACAAGATCGTCAAAACAACGGCCCCTCCCGCATCGATCAGCCAGTCTTCCGCGGCGGATAACGTGAATGCGTCTACGGTCCGTGAAAGTCCGCTGAACGGGCGCGATTGGGCGGCACTGGTCACGCTGCAGGCGGGAGTAACCGGCGTTCAAACGGGCAGCGCGACCGGCGGCGGCAATGTTGATCGCGGATTTGGCGCACCGGTGAGCATCTCTGGGGCCAGGCCGGATCAGAACAGCTACCGTTTAGATGGAATCAGCATCAATGACTACGCGAACGGGGCTCCGGGCAGTGTGCTAGGCGACAATCTCGGCATCGACGCCGTGGAGCAGATCTCCGTCCTGGGGAGCAATTATCCCGCGGAGTATGGAAGGACTTCGGGAGGCATCATCAATGCTGTAACCCGCTCGGGGACGAACGCTTTTCATGGCGACGTATACGAATTTCTTCGCAACAGCGCTCTCGATGCGCGGAACTTTTTTGACGGAGCGACTCCCCCTTTCAAACGCAACCAGTTTGGCGGCTCGGCAGGCGGCCCTATACAAAAGGACCGCACGTTTATCTTTGGGGACTACGAAGGATTGCGCCAATCGCTGGGTTTGACCACGGTGGACACGGTTCCTTCCCCGGCCGCGCGCACTGGGCAACTCTCCACGGGGACAGTATCGGTGGATCCGGCAGTTAGGCGATTCCTGAACGCCTTTTACCCCTTCCCCAATGGCCCCCTATTAGGTGGCGGTGATACAGGAATCTTTACCTTCGCCGGGCAGCCGACGTACATGCGCGACAGCTCCAAGACCGTGCAGCCCGACGAGTTCAATGAATTACACTCCGACATAGCTTCGGCGCGCCAGGTGGCAACGCTTCACGAACAGCACGTATTCAGCGCGAATTCCCTGAATGCAGCCCGCTTCGGCTTTAGCCGCGCGGTGGGAACTGTAGGGAGAGTATCCAGCGTGATAAATCCGCTGATAGTTGATTCCAATTATGGTTTCGTGCCCGGAGAATTTGTGGGTGGAGTGCGCGCGGTACCCGGGGTGACGGATTTCACGGGAGGCCCTACGCCGCAAGGTTTTAACAGGTCGTTGGCATGGAATTCCTTTCAGGGTGGTGACGATTTTTTTCTTACCCGCGGCGTACATGCGATAAGTCTCGGAGGCGTGGTAGAACGGATGCAGAGTAATGAGTTATCGACCGGCAATGTAAATGGCGTCTTCCGATTCGACTCACTCTCGGATTTCCTGACGAATCGGCCCCGAGTCTTCCAAGGACTCCATACTCCCGCACTGCCGGATGTCGGATTGCGAGAAACCCTCGTCGGCGCTTATTTCCAAGACGATATTCGGCTGCGAAGGAATTTCATCTTCAATGCCGGCATGCGCTATGAAATGGTGACCGTGCCTACCGAGGCGCATAATCGCATTTCCAACCTGCAGAACCTGACGGATGCGGTGCCGCGCGTGGGCGCGCCATTCTTTCACAATCCGACGCTTCGGAATCTCGAGCCGCGCATCGGGTTCGCTTGGAATCCGCGCGGTGGAAAAACTCTGGTGCGCAGTGGCTTCGGTATTTTCGACGTGCTGCCGCTGCCCTACGAATTCAATCTCTCCTTCCAGCGCGCGGTGCCGTTTGTAAATTCTGTCTACGCCAATGTCCTGCCTGCAAGCACGTTCCCCACGGGCGCTTATGCACAATTCAGCCAGAAGCCAGGCTCTGGGCTGGGTACCTATATAGAGCAAAAACCTAAGCGCAATTATGTCATGCAATGGAATCTGAGTGTGGCACGCGAGCTGTCGTCCACGCTCGCGCTTACGGTCGGCTACGTGGGATCGCGGGGAGTGCATCTGCCCTATCGCATGGATAATATCGATATGGTGCTGCCCACGCTCACCCCGACAGGGTATGTGTTTCCGTCAACAGCGACCACCCAAACGCTCAACCCAAATTTCGGCCGCATCGATTCCACCATTTGGCAGGGCGATTCTTTTTACCATGCCCTCCAGGCAGACCTTGCAAAGCGCGTGGGCCACGGAATTGAGTTCCATGCCGCCTACACTTGGGGCAAGAGCATCGATACTTTATCTGCTACGGAAGCCGATGATGCTTTCCCGAACGGACTTTTCAACCAATTGTTCTTCGATCAGCGGACTTCCCGCGGGCTCTCGGACTTCAACATTGCGCAGACATTCGTGCTGAGCTTCACTTGGGAGCTGCCCAGTCCGGCGTCGAGTTCGGGCCTTCTGAAATGGCCTCTGACTGGCTGGCAGTTCGGCGGCGTCTACAAGGCGAGTACCGGGCAGCCTTTTACGCCCATTCTGGGCGGCGATCCTGCGGGGATGAAATTAGACGAGACGAGCGAGCGGCCCAATTTTGCCGCAGGGCCGGGATGCACCACGCTGACCGATCCCGGCAACCCCGACACCTATATCAAAACTCAATGTCTCGCGTTTCCGGGCGCCAACCGCTGGGGGAACTTGGGTCGGAATAGTCTTATCGGGCCAGGGGTATCGAATCTGGATTTCTCGATCTTCAAGAACAATCCCGTGAAGCACATTTCTGAAAATTTCAATGCTCAGTTCCGGGCGGAGTTCTTTAACATTCTCAACCGCGCCAATTTCGCCTCCCCAACCCAAAACCTGGCCGTATTCGATCAGGGCGGGCTGCCTGTTTCGAGCGCAGGCCTAATTACCTCCACGCAAACCACCTCCCGGCAAATCCAGCTTGCGCTCAAACTGATCTGGTGACGGCCTGAGCATCGAACAGCTGTTGGGGCGACCTTTGCCCCCTCGAGCTCCATTTGCAAATAGGCTACGGACGCGCGAGAATGCAAAGAGGTGGGGGAACATCGCTGTCATAGTTGGTGTCTAATGCTATAGGAGTTTCCGCAGCATCCGAACCAGGCGGCGCGACCTGAACGGCAGGTCGTCTTGAGGTTCGATGTTGGGAGGGAACGGAGAGGTGGTTGGTCGTGTCTGACTTGGCACGCGTCCTCGCCTGGCCTCAGGACGAAGCCGAGATCATGACGGAGTTGCGCAGCGGCTCCGAGGCGGCTTTCGATTGGCTTGTGACTTACTATCACGGCCCGGTCTACGCCGTTATAGCGGGGATATTGCGCAATCCGAACGATGCTGCTGACGTGACGCAAGAGGTGTTTCTAAAGGCATATCGCGGCATTCGGGCATTCCGTCAGGGCAGCTCGCTCAAGACTTGGCTGTACCGCATCGCGGTGCGCGAAAGTTTGAATTACCGGCGTTGGTTCTGGCGTCATTTGCGATTCCAGAGTTCGATCGAGGAGAAGCTCGACGGCTCGGGCGATTTCGAGGGTACGGGCGCGTCTCCGTTCGATGAGGTCGCCAGTCGTGAAATTCAGGACGCGGTTCAGCACGCATTGGGAGAAGTGCCTCCTGTATTTCGCATGGCAGTCATCCTACGTGACTTGGAGGGCCTCTCCTATGAAGAGGTAGCCGAGGTCCTGGATGTTTCTGTGGGTACCGTGAAGTCTCGCATTTTGCGCGGACGCCGGATGCTGCGGGAAATCCTCGAACCGGTTTTGGTGCCCCGCAAAACGCTTCCCCATGCGGGATTTTTGGCGGTCACCCGCATGAAGTGTGGAGACTAAGAATATGACCTGCGGTCGAGTGATGCGATTGTTGCCCGGATACCTTGACGGCGCTCTGCCGGACTCCCTGGGTCCTGAGGGACATGCCCGTATTGGCTCGCATCTTGAAACTTGCCCCTCCTGCCGTCGCGAACTGGAGCGGCATCGGCGCATACAGCGGATGGTGTCCTTAACGGCGCGACCAGCGCCTCCGCCGGAACTGGGAGTGCGCATCCGCGCAGCGGTATCGAGCGCACGCGCACTAGGCGGTTTTGGAGGACGTCTGCGTCGGAGCAAGGATCGCTTGGAGCTTATGCTGGAGAATATATTTGAGCCGCTTGCTTTGCCCGCGACCGGTGGCATCGTGGTGGCTTTGTTTGTTTTTGCCTTGGTTTACCAGGTTTTGGGCGCGGGCATGCCAGTGGGAGCAGCGACGCCCGATTCGCCGACGAACCTGTTGCAGCCGGCTCGGCTGGAGGCGTTGGCCGGATTTCAGATGTCTGAACTCGAAGAGATGACCCGCACCGGTGGACAGCATCCGCTTCTCGTCGAAGCCATGGTAGACGCCGGTGGTCAGGCGGTAAGCTATCGTGTGATTTCCAGTCAGCTGGATGAAAACACGCAGCGCGAGCTCGAACAGGTGTTGTTTTTCTCGCGATTTCGCCCGCAGATGAGCTTTGGCCGCCCTACCTCCGGTGGCCGTGTGATCCTGAGCTTCAGCCAAATCCGCGTACGCGGGTGAGGCCATCGGCCGGCCCAATTCCTCGTTACCCTGCCCGAGATCATAGTTCTGAGTAGGAACATGGCCAATTCAGCCTGCGCGAAACCTCCGGTTGTGCAGATTGCCGTTCACAATCACAACTTTCAACTTCTCGCGAAGGTGCTTCTTCAACAGCAGGTCGGTGATCTACAGTGTTTCATTCTTCGTGGTGAAAACCAAGCCTTCCTGTCTGCGGCCGACGTGATGTCGGCATAGTAGTCGATCTTCCAGAAAATCTTTTCCTGTACGCCTTCGGTTCTGAAAACTCCGAAATCGTGTTCGCCGTGGATGTCGTCCTCGGTGAAACTGCTGAATTTCGCGACTTCTGCCCAGATGCGAATCTGCGTCTGCGAAAGGGGGGCGGCACGCCGGACAAGCCCTGCATGCGCCGGTATCCACGCTATATAAGGACTGGGATAGAGATGTTTCACTACCAAGCATTGACCTCGAGAGAATCACGTCCGATTGCGTGAGAGGGTTCGGATTTCTGGCGAATTTGACGGACGATGAGCGGACACTGGCGGCGATCAGCATCAGCGCGAGCAGGCGACGGCGGAAGGCTGCGCGCGCAGGTGTGAGAGGAAATAAGCGGTCACATGAAAATCCCAGAAAGAACGATCAGAGCATAAAGGGATTGATATATGGCCGGAGAACATGTTCCGGCACTATGCCGACCTTCTGACTATGCCGGTCGAATCCGGAAAGGAATCATTCGGCTTCGCCCTAATTCTTGACCTTCTGCGGGTCGCCTTGTAAATTGGAAGCACGCGAATACGCTGATCTCTGCTGCGTATTCCGAGGTCAGACGTGGTTTGGCCGTCCGCCGCAGACTCTGGTCATGGGTCTTCAGCCACAGAAAAGTCGGCGGCACGAGGTCGGATATACCCGCGAAGATCAGCTATCGTGTGGCGTCGGCCCGATTGAGCTGGATCGGGGCCCTGCTGCTTTCTTTTGCGGCTTGCCTGTGGGCGGTTCCGGCTTCTCTCGAAGCGGCTTCCCCGCAGGGCGAGTCGACGGGCCCCATCGACGTCGAAGCCAACCCTCAGGTTTTTGCCACCATGTGCGCTCTCGTCGCTGTGGGTTTCGGAGCCGATGCGGCTCCGGGGACTCCGGATTTGGCGCAGTTGCGAACCCACTTGCGTTCGCTCCACGGCCCTGCAACTGAAGCATTGCGCGATTACTATCACCAACATGCCCTGGGTGACTCCGGGGCAACTCTCTCCCGCTTCATAACTTTTGCTTTGATCGCCGGGCCGGCGCCGAAATTCGAGCTCTCCCTTAAACGCGACCAATTGCCGCCAGGTGTGCTGACCCTCGATGGTTTTAGCGAGGTGCTCGCAAATTTTTACGAAGAAGCACAAATTGAACAGCTCTGGCGCCAATTCGAGCCCGCCTATGAGCGCGCTGCGTCCGGTTTCCGCGAGCCACTCGGACGAATCGTCCTGGCCTCCACCGCTTATCTTCGAGAAATCATCCGTCCAGGAGTGCGAACCTTCCGGGTGTATGTAGAGCCCATGGTCGGCAACGAAACGAATGTGCGCAACATCGGAGACCGCTATGTTGTGGTCATCAATCCCGCGTCGCCTTCTTTTGACCTGATGCGCCATGCATTCTTGCATTACTTGCTGGACCCACTGCCCATTCGTTATCGCGAAAAGCTGGTAGGCGAACAACGGCTGCTGTTTTACGCTGGCCGCGCTCCCAATCTTCCCTATGAATACCGCAGCGATCTCACATCTTTTTTTGACGAATGCTTCGTTCGTGCCGTGGAGTTTCGAGTGCGCCGGTTGCCACCCGCACAGCTTGCCGATGAGGTAAACCTTGCCGAAGCCAATGGTTACGTCTTGATCCGGCCACTGCTCAAAGCGCTTGCCAAATTTGAGAGCTCCGAGCCAGCTATGGACCTCTATTTTCCGGATCTGGTCACTTCTATTGATGTGATTTCTGAGCAACAGCGGCTCGAAACCGTGAAATTTGCGCCGGCATCCGACGCCGAACCAGCCCGCGAAAGGGCTGAGGGCCTTGGAGCGAAAAAACAGAATGCAGGAAATGCTGCTTTCAATTTGGAAGCGGAGTTGAGCGCCGCTGAGCGTATGATTGCAGAGCGAAATGCGGTAGCGGCCGCGGAGGCGTTCGAGCGAATCCTGGAGAAGAGTCCCGGACTGCCGCGTGCCCTCTACGGATTGGCGGTTGCTTCGGTGTTGCAGGGGGACGCCGAACATGCCAGAGCGCTCTTCGAGCAGGTGGTGGCCGCAGCTTACGCAGATTCAGCGGTGATGCGGCCCGACCCTGCTACCCTTGCCTGGTCGCACATCTATCTTGGGCGCATGCACGATTTGGAAGAAGATCGCGAACAGGCGCTACAGGAGTATCGTGCTGCTTTGGCCATTGACAATGCGTCGGAAACGGCGCGTTCGGCTGCTCGGCACGGCATCGAGCAAGCATACCAGCCGACGGTAAGCAAACGGCCGCCGGAATGAAGCTCGGGAGTTATATGATCGTAGAACGGCCGAGTCCGCCTATCGGCGGCCCCGGAAAATCAAAGAAGGAGAGCTGTAATGAGGCATTCCATAGCGAAGGCGAGCGCACTTGTTCTGCTGAGTTTTTCCTTGATGTCTGTCGCTTGGGCCCAGAATCAGAAAAATAAGAAAGATCAGAAAGATCAGGGCAACAGTTCGCTCGATCAGACCAAGCCCGGCGAGCAGAGCGGGGCGGCGGGCAAAGACGAACTAAAGGCCTACAAGGAGGTCTACGACGCCCGCACCGGGGATCCTTCAAAAATGATCGAAGTCGGCGAAGGTTTTCTTGCCAAGTTTCCGATGAGTATTTACGCTGGCGCAGTCTATTCTGAGCTCGCTTCTGCTTATCTCAATACCAATCAGGCCGATAAGATGGTTACCGCCGGGACCAAGGCCGTGGAAATCAATCCCGACAACGTCGACGTTCTGCCGCTGCTCGCCTGGGCCATCCCTCGCCGGGTGACCGCCCAAACGCCGGACGCTGCCCAGCAACTCGCGAAAGCTCAGGATTACGCCAAGCACGGTATCCAACTGCTGGCTACCATGCCCAAGCCGGAGGAAATGGACGACGCCGCGTTTACTAAGGCCAAGAACGAAAAGTTAGCCATGTGCCACGATGGCATAGGCGTTGCCGAGGTAAAGACCGGTAAGTACGATGACGCTATCGGCGAGCTCAATCAATCGGTAGAGCTGTCGGCCACTCCTGATCCCGTTGATTTTTATCTTTTGGGTGTCGCCAACCAACTGACCAGTCATTTTACTGACGCGATCACCTCATTTACGAAGTGTTCCACGGCGGGTCCGCTGCAAGCGCAGTGCAAGGCTGGTCTCGAAGATGTTAAGAAGAAGTCACAGAATAGCCTGGAGGCGCCCAAATAAATTCTGTCGCGCCGATGGGTGGACATCGGCTGCACGAACTGGAGCAAGCTATTGGCTACCGGTTCCGCCAGCCGCAACTCTTGGAGCGGGCGCTCACTCACCGCTCCGCTGTGCCCGAAGGCGCTACGGCTCGGATTCGTCCCGATAACGAGCAGCTCGAATATTTGGGAGACTCCGTGCTCGGGATGCTGGTCAGCGAGTATCTGGTCGACACCTTTGCGACCTGGAGCGAGGGACAATTGTCCAAGAGCCGCGCACGATTGGTAAGCGCGGCGTCGCTCTGTATTGCGGCGCGTCGTTTGGCCTTGGGCAATTACCTCCGCCTCGGCAAAGGCGAGGAAAAAACCGGTGGGAGAGAGAAGCCCGCGTTGCTCGCCGACGCGTTTGAGGCTCTGGTGGCGGCGATTTATCTGGACGCAGGTCTTGCTGCGGCGCGGGAGTTTGTGAAGCGGGCCCTGCTGGACGCGACCATTGGGGTGGAAGGAAGCGGGCTGGAGTTAGCCGACCATAAGTCCACGCTACAGGAATTTCTTCAGGCGAAAGGATTGCCTTCGGCCCGGTATGCAGTGGTCCGTGAGGCCGGGCCTGATCATCAGAAGACCTTCTGGATGCGAGTGGATGTGCCCGGGCTGGTGAACGCGACCGGCATAGGTTCCAATAAGAAGGAAGCCGAACAATCCGCGGCGGCGCAGGCGCTCGAGCTGCTCCGCGCGGGTGAAGTAAAGTGAGACAACGCGAGGTCGTGCAGAATATGACCGAAATAGCGCCAGTTGCTGAGCACCGCACCGAGGTTGAGCGAGCGGAAGCGCGCGCGCATACTTCGGTGGGCGAGTATATTGAATCGCTCCTGGTAACCGTAATTCTGGCCCTTTTTGGGACGACCTTCGTCGTCCAGGCTTTTAAGATTCCTTCCCAATCCATGGAACCCACCCTGCTGGTGGGCGATCATCTGCTCGTAAACAAATTTATCTTTGGTGGCCGCGAATCCTGGTACGACAAGCTTTTACCGTATCGTCCTATTCGCCAGGGCGACATCATCGTATTCAAATTCCCTTTCCAGGATCATCCTCACTACGTCAAGCGCGTAATCGGATTGCCGGGCGATCGCATCAAGATCGTTGACCAGCACGTTTATCGCAACGGCCAGCAGCTCAATGAACCGTACGCCTATCATGACCCGGCGGCTTCTTATAACGCCTTCCTCTACAATTTCCCACCGGCCAGCCACGATGAACTGATCTCCAGCATGCAGCCGGAATGGGCGGACCAGATTTTCAAGTACATCCAAAATGGGGAACTCGTGGTGCCGCCCGGCAATTATTTCGCTATGGGAGATAACCGCAACAATAGCTGGGACAGCCGCTACTGGGGTTTTGTTGATCGCGAGGCCATTATGGGCGGGCCCGTGGTGATCTACTGGTCGGTCCGAAGTTCTGAGCAGGACTATAGCGAACGCTCCTTCGGGGGTGGTCTCGTGAGTATCCTGCGCACCCTAATCGAGATACCCACGCGAACACGCTGGAACCGCATGCTGCGCACGGTTCACTGATCGCGGTGTCTTTGCTTCAAGCTGTTGATCTGCGACAATCTGAGCCATGCATCGCAACCGACTCGTCTGGTGGTCCGGCCTTCCGATCCTCTGCGTCATTGTCGCGAGCTGGTCGTTTTCGCTTGCCCTCGAAGGCGGTTGGTTACGCCGCTCACTGTCCTCCAGGCTGGCGGCGACCTTTGGACGCCCGGTCGAGGTGGGGCATTTCGGGTTCACTATTTTGGGCGGCCCCAGATTCGAAGCTGATTCCGTTACGGTTGGCGAGGATGCCCGCTTCGGCCAGGAATATTTCCTTCGCGCTGCCCGACTGACCGCGAGCCTGCGATGGGCGGCTTTGCTCCACGGACGGATGGAATTTGACCGGTTGTCGCTTAGCCGGCCAAGTCTGAATCTCGTCCGGTCCGCAGACGGACAATGGAATGTGGAAACATGGCTCCCCCCGGCGAACTTGCAAACGTCACTGCAGAGTTATCGCCCCCCAGCGAACCTGCCGGCGCACGCTTCCCGAATTGACATTGAAGCAGGAAGAAT
Organism: Acidobacteriota bacterium; assembly: GCA_003223325.1. Classification (GTDB taxonomy): domain Bacteria; phylum Acidobacteriota; class Terriglobia; order Acidiferrales; family UBA7541; genus Palsa-189. Next base: position 17,591 of record QHYS01000332.1, on the reverse strand, counting down.
CAACTTCAAGAAAGGCACGGAAAAGCTTTCCTTCGCTTTGATCGACGTTTCCGGCAGTTTGAACCTGCAAAGCGCCGGTCGCTGGTCCTTAGATCTTCAGGCGCAACCTATGCGTGCCGCAGTCGTCCTCCAGAGGTCCGGCACACTGCGCGTACGGGGAACCATCGGGGGGACCTCGGCACGCTTGCAACCGGCCGACCTCAGGCTGAGTTGGGACGGCGCATCCCTTGCAGATGCCGCGCGTCTTGCTCGCGGAACTGATTATGGAGTGCGCGGCATCCTCGATGCCGATTTCGCCGCTCACGTCGACCACGCAGCCGGCGATGGGATGAGGAGCCCCTGGAAAATCGAGGGAGGGCTTCGTCTCAGAGCCATTCACCGGTGGGATCTTGCGGCGCGGCCCGATAATCCCGCTATAAACGTTGAGCTCACGGCAGCTTGGCTTCCGGCTGAGTCGCGGATAGAGATGGAGCATTGGCTCGTCGAGGCGCCGCACTCGAACCTAGATGGCGAAGCCAGCATCGACTGGTCTCACGGATTCAATCCCGAAGTGTGGCTACTCGAGTCCCAGATCGGGTTCCCGGATGTTGTCAATTGGAGCCGCGCTTTCTTCCAAGGCCGAGCTGAGGAAATGGATGTCGTCGGCAGCATCGGTATCGACGCAAAATTCGGCGGTTGGCCGCTCCGTGTCGAAGACTTGAGTATGGGCTCGGACGGTGCTTCTGTTCGGAGCGATAGCAGCAACCTAGCTCCGATTCGCGTCGGTCCCATGGAGGGATTCTGGAGCCGATCGTCACTTGTTCTGGCGCCGCTTTCTGTGCGTCTCTCCGCCCGCGTACCAATCCGAGCCCGGGGCGGCGCGCAGGCAGGAGCCGTTCCCGAGGGACTCTTCCATATCGACGGCGCTCTGGGGCCTATTCGTGCCGGTGATGCTTTGCGGGCTTGGCCTTACAGGTTGACGATTTCCGGCCAAACAAGGCTGCAGGATTTGAGAGCACTGGTGGCCGCTCTAGGCTGGCAATTTGCATCCCACTGGAACATCGAGGGACCTGCTTCTCTCGAGCTTGTCTGTACCGGTGCGCTGCGGCCCGGCACCGCGCTTGTCCATGGGAGACTCGATCTTCATGATCTGCGCCTGACGAACAGCGCCATCAATGAACCGATGCTCGTCTCGGCGGCGAGCGTGGAGTTCTCGCCGGGTGAGCGCAGCGTGAGGATCGGCAATGCGCAGGCATTGGGCACGCGATGGAACGGGCGGCTCGAACGGAAGACGTCAGACGGAGATTGGACCTTCGATCTTTCTGCCGACCGGTTAGATTTCGAGGATCTCGGTCGAGAACTCGGGAGGAGCCGGCAGGGTTTGCTGTATCACCTCTTTCGCTTTAACGGGTCGTTTGCCGCGTCCTCGGAGTTGGCGCCCGAAACCGAAGCCGCAATTGCCCGGATCACCGCGCAGGGCCACATGCATATAGACGAAATCGAGCTGGGGGCCTTGCGTTTGGAAAACCTTGACGCAACCGCGGATTTGGAACACGGTCGTCTTACCCTGCGCCGGGCTCAGAGCGACCTGTACGGCGGTCGTCTGCGCGGCGAATTCCGCGCGCAATTGGGAAACGAGCTGCGCTACAGCTTCCGTGGACAAGTCGATCGCACGGACTTATCCGCACTGGCCACCCTCACCTCAATTAGGAATGGCTTCGGCGGAATTGGGTCGGGCGAAGTGGAACTTGCCGCGCACGGCCTGGGGCTCGAAGCTCTGCTTTCCTCCCTCGAAGGCGAGGGCTTTCTCCAGGTTCAAGATGCCGCCATCGACTTTTTGGATTTGCCTTTAGGCGGGACCGACGCCGGCTTTCAAGATATTGCGGGCACTCGGTTTCGAAGCAGCACGGTTAGCTTCCGCGTCCAGAATGGGCAGATTCGCGTCGATCCCTGGTTACTCTCAGGGCGCGAGAGACAGTTGGAGATCATTGGCGACATTGATTTCGGCCGCCGTCTTGATTTACAAGTTCGGTCCCTCTCCCACTCGGAGCGGTTGGGTGTGGTTTCTGACTCCCCTGCTGGCGACGACCTTTGGGTGATTGGCGGCACGTTGGATGCGCCGCAGATCGTTCGCGATGAGCGCGTTTCGGCCGGTAATCAAACCATTGTGCGAACTGGCCGGCACTGAACCGGACAGCACCACCTCGCCTTTTCGCATCGAACTGTCATGCTTGCTCTTGCGACTTGAATGCGCGCACCTTCTTTGCTGGCTCCTCGTTTGCGCCACTTGGTTTACCTATGTCTACTCGTGGCGGCGATACTCGCCCATCCCACGCATTTCCTCTTGCGGGCGCAGTCTGGCTCGAAAGCTCCGCCTTCAAACCCCCGCATTGACCTTCATCCCAAGCTCGTGGCCGGCGAAGTGCTGCGCTATCAGGTCCAGCTTCAGACCGTCACGGACACAAAGCGTAGCGGCGCCGTTTCCGATCCGCAGGGTCCTTCGCGATTGACTGTTACCTGGGACGCCACCGTCAGACTGGACGTCCTTGGCCAGGCCAGCCCTTCGGCGGCCAATTCCCAGGCTCCCAGAAGAAGTGACGGTAGGGCAGCCGGCGCGGAGTCGAATGCCTCCGGGGTGCCCGTGCGCATCCGCACCACCTATGAGCATTCCACCGCCAGCGTCAAGAGCGATAGCCCCGATCCGCAGGCCGAAGATATCGAGCAAAGCTACAACCGGCTCGAGGGTCAAGTGATCGAATTCACGGTGGGAACGGATGGCCACATTTCCGATGTGCACGGGCTAGAAGCCGTGCTCGATGACGATCAAGTTCGGCAGGCCGCCGAGCAATGGATGGCGCAAGTTTCCGGACTGGCTATCCCTCCACAAGGCGTCGCCATTGGCCAAACCTGGAATTCCGCGCAGCCGGCAACTTCCATGCCGCTCGCCGGCATGATGTGGCACAGCAACTCTAGCTACGTGCGAAACGAGCCTTGCCGGCCTGCTGAAACCATCGTGGCCGGATCTCCCAGGGAACTCTGCGCCGTCATCCTGACCCGCCAATCCGTTGTTCCTCAAAAACAGCTGCGCGATTCAACCCCGGAGGACTATCGCCGCAATGGATTGCACACCTCGGGCCGCTGGAACGGTTCGGGGCAAGGCCTCAGCTACGTGTCCCTTCAAACCCGTTCGGCCGTAAGCGTTACGCAAGACAGCTCCCAGCAGATCGATTTCACGGTAACCAATTCCTCCGGCCGTTCCATTCGCTACGCCGGAACTGTCGAGACGCATACCCGCGTCGCACTCCTCCCGCCGGAGCCGGCCGATTTCCACTAGCAGGCGGTCCGACGCAGCACACCGCGCTGTGCGGTATAATCCTTCATTTGAGCGCCAACCCGGATTCTCCGCTGTCCTTACTGGGAACGATGAACTCTCACGCCTTTCATCTTGCCAGCGATTACCAGCCTTGCGGCGACCAGCCAGAAGCGATTCGGGAACTGGTCCGCGGCATCGAAATCGGCGAAAAGCATCAGGTGTTGTTGGGAGTCACCGGCTCCGGCAAGACTTTTACCATGGCCAAGATCATCGAGCAGGTGGGTAGGCCTGCGCTGGTGCTCGCGCATAACAAAACTTTGGCCGCCCAGCTCTTCCATGAATTTCGCAATTTCTTCCCGAGGAATGCAGTCGAATATTTCGTCAGCTATTACGACTACTACCAGCCCGAAGCTTACATACCGGCTTCCGACACCTACATCGAAAAGGAATCCACCATCAACGATGAACTAGACAAGCTGCGCATGAGTGCGACGCGCTCGCTTTTCGAGCGCCGCGACGTTGTCATCGTGGCTTCGGTCTCTTGCATCTACGGATTGGGTTCGCCGGAGGCCTATTACGGAATGCTGGTGATGCTGGAAGCGGGACAGAGAATTTCCCGGGAGGCGATTCTTCGACGCTTCGTAGAGATTCAGTACGAACGCGGCGAGGACCTGCGCCGGGGCACCTTTCGTGTTCGCGGCGACATGATCGAAATTCGTCCTCCTTACGAGGATCAGGCCTTTCGCATCGAGATGTGGGGCGATCAAATCGATCGTTTGCGCGCCATGGATCCGCTGACGGGCGAAATCCGCGGTGAGCCGCTGACGCGTCTGCCGATATACCCGAAGTCTCACTATGTCTTGCCCACCGAACAAAAAGAGCGTGCCATCGGCGGCATTCTCGAAGAACTGGCGTGGTGGAAACCGGAAGTGGAAAAGCAGGGTAAATACATCGAAGCGCAGCGCGTCTGGCAACGGACCATGTTCGATGTGGAGATGATGCGTACCATCGGATATTGCCACGGCATCGAGAACTACTCCCGCCACATGTCGGGCCGCCTTCCCGGCGAAGCGCCGCCCACTTTGCTCGATTATGTGCCGCAGGACTATTTGCTGTTCGTTGACGAATCGCACCAGACCATTCCGCAGGTGCGCGGAATGTATCATGGCGACCGCTCCCGAAAGCAAACTCTGGTTGACTTCGGTTTCCGCATGCCCTCGGCGTTGGATAATCGCCCTCTTAATTTCGAGGAGTTCGAGCACCGCACCAATCAGGTGATCTACGTGTCCGCCACTCCCGGTCCCTACGAACTGACGCGCTCGGCCGGCGTGGTGGTGGAGCAGGTGATCCGTCCCACTGGCTTGATCGATCCGCAAGTCGAGGTGCGCCCGGTCAAGGGTCAGGTGGACGATTTGCTCGAGGAGATTCGCGCTCGCGCCGAGAAGGGCGAGCGCGTCCTGGTCACCACACTCACCAAACGCATGGCCGAAGACCTCGCCGAATATTTCGGCGAGGTGGGCGTGCGCTGCCGTTATCTGCATTCTGAAATCGAGACGCTCGAGCGCGTGCGCATTCTTCGCGATCTGCGCCGCGGCGTGTTCGACGTGCTGATTGGCATCAACCTGTTACGCGAGGGGCTGGATTTGCCGGAAGTTTCGCTCGTGGCCGTTCTCGACGCGGATAAAGAAGGCTATCTGCGCAGCGCAACGGCATTGATTCAGACCATCGGCCGCTGCGCCCGCCACATTAGCGGCCAAGCGATTCTCTACGCGGACACCATGACGGGTTCCATGCGCCAGGCCATCGATGAGACCAATCGGCGGCGCGCCAAGCAGCTCGCTTACAACGAAGCCAACAACATCACGCCGCAAAGCATCGTCAAGAGCGTGGATATGAAGCTCGCCGCTATCGTGGAAGCCGATTACGTGACCGTCCCCACCGACGATGTGCTCCCCGAGAAGATTCATAGCGAAGACGAATTGCGCCAGGTGATCGCGCAACTCGAAACGCAGATGCGCGAAGCAGCCAAGAGGTTCGAGTTTGAGCGGGCCGCCAGCCTGCGTGACAGAATTCGCGGTTTGCAGCAGCGCGAGCTTGGCGGACTGTTTCGAGCGGTGGATCTCACGGTGCCGCCTGTGGCAACGCCGGCAGCGCCGCCGCAACCTGAGACTCGGCCGGCAGCGACAGAGCCCGCGTCTGCGAAATCAAAACGCGGCTAGCGGCGCAGACATTCTGATCCATGCCATCGTATAACAGGCCGCCCATTGTGGCGCGCAATTGGACGCCCGTTGTGGCGATTGTCGGCGCCGGGCGGGTAGGATGTGCGCTGGGAAGGCGCTTGCATCAACAGGGCTGGCACATGGGGCCAGTAATCACGCGCTCGATGCAAACCGCGCGTGCTGCGCGGCGTCGTATCGGGAGCGGCCAACCGCAGGCAGCCTTGTCGGAAGCCGTGCTTGCGGCCGATCTGATCCTGATCGCCACGCCCGATCGAGTCCTCGCCGAAACGGCCGAAGCGCTGGCCCGAATTGGTAGCAAGCGCTCCGGTCGCCTACGGCAGACGCACGGTGCCAAAGGAATCGGCAGTAAGGCTTGGCGCGGGAAAATCGTTGTACATACCAGCGGGTCAGTGGGTAGCGATGTCCTTAGGCCGCTGGCCCTTCGAGGGGCGGCGGTCGGTTCGCTGCACCCGCTACAGACGTTCAGCGGGCGAACGGTCCCTTCGCTCGCCGGTTCGACCTGCGCGATCGAGGGAAGTGCCGCCGCGCTGCGCATGTCGCGCCGGATTTGCATCGAACTAGGCGGCGTTGCTGTGGCGCTCCCGCGTGGCCACAAAGCCGCGTATCATGCTGCCGCGGCTTTGGCCTCGGGACACGTTCTGGCCGTGCTTGAGGCGGCGGTGCGCGTCCTGGTGACTGTGGGCTTTCCGCACAAGCGTGCTGCGCGTGCCTTGCTGCCGCTCACACGACAAACGCTCGCGAATTATGAGCGCGTGGGCGCTCGCGCCACATGGACGGGGCCGTTGAGCCGTGGTGATTTCAGCGTGATCGAACGGCACCTGGAGGCTTTGCGGCGCTTTCCACGAGAATATCGGGAAGCCTATGCTGCGCTCTCTAGATTGGGCCTGAACGTCTTAGCAAGTGGCGGCGGCTCGAAAAGACGGCAACTCGAGCAAACGCTGGCGCGAATCAAATAGCACAGTCGCAGAATCTGATTTTCCCGGCGCGACAAGCGACGGTATAAACGCCCGGCATAAACGAAGGAGCGCCATTGAACCAACTGCACATTCCCCTCGAAAGCACGAAGCTCGACAACGGTCTGCGCGTGGTCATCTCCCCAGATCGCACGGCGCCGGTGGCTACCCTGGGCGTGTACTACAACATTGGCTTTCGCCTAGAGCCGCGCGGCCGTAGCGGATTCGCGCACCTTTTTGAACACATGATGTTCCAAGGTTCCGAGCATGCTGGAAAGATGATGCATATCAAGCTGATCAATTCCTCCGGCGGCGTTCTCAACGGCTCGACCCATTACGACGTCACCAATTATTACGAATCGATCCCCTCCAACGCCCTCGAACGCGTCCTGTGGCTCGAAGCCGATCGCATGCGTGCGTTGAAAGTGGACGACGAAAATTTGCGCAATCAGCGCGACGTCGTGAAGGAAGAAGTCCGCGTCAACGTCCTCAATCAGCCCTACGGCGGGTTTCCCTGGCTGGACCTCCCGCCAGTAGCGTTCCGCAACTGGCCCAACGCTCACAATTTTTACGGCGACTTCGCCGATCTCGACGCCGCCACGCTCGATGACGTGCAGCAGTTTTTCTACACCTACTATTCGCCTTCGAATGCCGTCCTGCTCATGATCGGTGACGTCACTCCCGACGAGGGCTTCACTCTGGCACGGCGCTATTTCGGAAGCATTCCGGCCGGTCCGCCGCCACCGACGGCCGACGTCAGCGAAGCGTCCTTTGAGGGCTTGCGTCGGGGCGAAGTGGAAGAAAAATTCGGCACACTACCCGCTTTTGCTGTAGGCTATCGCGCACCCGAGCGCAGAAAGCCGGACTGGTACGCTTTGGCCATGCTCGACCATGCTCTGCATGGCGGGCGTGCCGGGCGCGTGTATCGCCGGCTCGTACTGGAGCAACAGATCGCCGTCGATACCGCCGGCGGGATTCATTATCCCGTCGGCGATTTATTTGATTACAACGGCCCGACGCTGCTCGTCTCTCGCGTGCTCCATAAGCCCGAATACAGCTCCGATCAGGCGCTCGAGGCCTACGATGCGGTCATCGACGCCGTCTGCCAGCAGGGCATCGAGCAAGACGAACTCGAACAGGTGAAGGTGAAGTTTCGCTCCGAATATGTGTCCTCGCTCGAAGGCGGGCAGGGAGCCTCCATTCCGCGTTACGGCTTGATGCATTATCTAGCCTGCTTCACGCTATTCGATAACGATCCCTCGCTCGTGAATTCCATTCTGGGCGGCTTCCTCCAGGTCACTCGGGAGCAGGTTCGCGAAGCCGCTCAGCGCTACCTCGACCCCAAGCGGCGCGCTATCGTATTCCGCCAGCCAACGAGAACGGGAGTGGCGGCATGATGGCTACCATTGCAATGAACGATCCGTTTGCGCAGGTTCCGGCCCTCGGTCCCGAGCGCCCGGTGGTCTGGCCCGCGCGCACTCACCGCAAGCTTGCCAATGGCCTCGAAATCGTTCTCGTCGAGTCTCACACCATTCCCAAATTCACCGGCGAACTCTATTTTCGCAGCGGCAATGCGTCTGCGGTCGCACAGGCGCCAGCCCTCGCGGAAATCACGGCCACGGTGGTGCGCACGGGCACCGAAGAGCGTTCCAGCCGCCAAATCGAAGAAGATTTGCGGCGCATTGGTGCGGATATCGGCACGAGCGCCGGCGCGGATACCAGCGCTATCGGCTTCAACGGCCTCGTGGAGTTTTCTTTGGATCTACTCAAGCTGGTCGCCGAGCTGGCACAGCGGGCTTCCTTTCGCGAAAACGAGTTCGAGCGCGAACGCCGCCAGATGATCGAAGGGCTGCGCATCGCGCGTACCACGCCTTCGTTCCTGGCGAACGAACGCATGTGCCGCGTCCTCTTTGGCGCGCATCCCTACGCCATCATCGCCGCAACAGAGTCGCAAGTGAAGGAGTATCGCCTCGCGCAACTCGCCGAGTTTTATCGCGCGCATTACCGTCCCGGAAACGCGGTACTCATTGCCGTCGGCGATTTTGCTGCGCCGCAGATGATGGAGCAGATCGATCGCATTTTCGGTTCGTGGAAGCCGGCGGAGGTCCCCGGCGTCCCGGCTGTGTCCTTGCCAAGACTGCGCGGCCGGCACGTGCATCTGGTGCATCTGGCGGAATCGGTGCAGACGCAAGTCCTGGTGGCGAATCACGCCATCACGCGCAAGCACCCGGATTGGCTGCGCCTGGCGCTGGCCAATTCCATCTATGGAGGTGCCTTCAATTCACGGCTGATCATGAATATCCGCGAGCAGAAGGGTTACACGTACAGTCCACGCAGCAGCGTACATGCCTTGCGCCAGTACGGGTACTTCACCGTGAATGCCGCCGTGCGCAATGACGTGGTGGCCGCCACGCTGACGGAAATTTTCTACGAACTCGATCGCATGCGCTCGCTCGCCGTCGCCGAAGATGAGCTTTCGGACGCGCGCACCTATATGAGCGGCGTTTTCTCGCTCGGACTCGCCACCCAGGATGGCCTCGCGTCGCAGCTCTCGAACGTATATCTCTACGATCTTCCCGAGGACTATGTGGAGACGCTTCGCCAGCGCGTCCGCGCCCTCACCGCCGCAGACGTGCTGGCCGCGGCGCGCGCGTATTTTGATTCCGCAAATGCACAGATCATTATTGTGGGCGACCGCAGGCAGATTGCCGATCAGGTCGGGCTCTTCGGGCAGATCACCGAATACGATGCAGAGCCCAATTGAGCCCAGCGCGACGCGAGAATCGCGCCGCGAGGAGTTGCAGCGTGCGGAATTGCGCATAGCTGGTTTTTCGGAGCCAGAGCCACATCAAGAACCGGACTTCTTGATTAGATAACGTCGTCGGCTCCCTTCGAGCGAGTAGACTTGGCTCTGATCCGAAGACCATGGTCATCATTGCGCAGGCGATTTGTCAGTCTCAGCAGTCTTCCTGAACGTGTTTCGTTCCAGTTTCTCTCCCATGGACATGCCTCTCGCCCGGGCGGAGGGGTAAGAAGTTCCACGCGAGGATTCCTAGTTTAGTTGTATAGTTGGCGAGGAGGGAACGCCCGCTCACGTGCAACTTTAAGGAGCCAGCTATGAAAACGCTATTAAACATTGTTGGAGCAATAGTGATTTGCATGGTCTTACTGCTCGTGACGCTGCGCTTCACCGGCCTTAATCCTCACGGGGATACGCCCGGTCGCGGGAGTTATCCCGGTTTATGGCTCAGCGGGGATCTCGTAACGACTCCGGTTGCCGACTGGTCATTCACTGACAGCATTCAAACCGTGAAGGTTCAGACCAACACCTGGTATCTAATTCCGCACTCAGTAACAACTTGGTGTATCGCCTATAATGGCCAGCTTTATCTGGCTACTTCTGGGGCTGCAGTCAGACAATGGCCTCGAAATGTGGCCCGTGATCCCCATGTGCGTCTGAAGATAGGCGATCAATTGTATGATCGTACCTTATTGGTTGTCACTGATCCGGCCGAAAGAGAAGCCGTGCTCCAGGTCAGAGCGAAAAAATACTCTCAAAAGTACCCGCCAGTGGGTCAAACATTTACCGTATATCACGTAAAGCCTAGCTAATCGCTTACTGGATTTTTGGTTGCAACGTTGGTGATCGGCGAGGTGTTGATCACCGCGACATTGAGAAAGCTCGGAAAGTTCTGGCAGGCATCAAGCCTGGGAGAAAAAAAGTAAGGGCGAAGCTGGCTCAGAGACGCAAACGCCGGAAATTGGTTGTGGGCACATTCCGATAACCTGACTTCTCAGGACCTATTGCTTTTAAGCCTCAGCGATAAGTGCACAGCTTCACGGCTAAAGGTGTGGGTGTTTTGGTGTTTTCTCTGTCCGGCGTTTTCGAGATAGTTTATTGGACTAACTACTTAGCGTGCCTTGTCCAAGTCACTCAAGAAGCCGCGTATTTGATCGGTTGCAGAGCCGTCTTTCGGTAGCATCCACATTTGTTCTGACATCTCCGCAAATCTGTTGGACCGCGCAGAGGTGTACTGGCCGGATTCTTTATCAATAGGGCGGTCCGCTTCGATGAAAATCGCCGAGCCCAGTTCCTCGCCTCCTGCGAGTTTGACCTGAACGGATCTTATCGTGACCCGAATGCCATTTGGTGGAAGGTCAGAAGAGAGCGACAAATAGAACTTACCGGAGCCTTGAATCTCGTCCTCTAAGGACTTCAGAAAAATGCGTGTAGTTTGATCGTTCTGTACGTTCTCAAGAAGACGCAGCCTTACGGGAATATCTCCAACTTCGAAGGAATGTCTTGAGCCAGGCAGGTCGCGGCAAATATGACGGAGGCGCCAAAACACCACAGTTTGATTTTCATCAGGACCTCCTCGTTACCCATCGGGGCTCCCTTCCGACGGCAGGCGGGGGAATGCGCAGTCAAACTCATACGGCAACCCGAATTCAACTTTGATGACAATCTAATACAACCTGGCGAGTCGTATGGCGGTGCCCCTGTTCTTCGCGCAGATATTGACGAGAATGGAGACTTAAGTAATGTGGAACTAGCCAGCGGCTCTGGTTTCGGCGATTAGGCGCTATGCTACTTTCGGACATAAGTGAATGGAAATACGCGAAACGTCCTCAGTGTGGCGTTGTTACAGCCAATCATCGTTGTAGAAATTGACTGGTTGCCTGTCCTACCCAAGAAATAGAACCTCGTCCGCGAGACTAGGCATAGACGAACTCTCCGAACGCTGGGTGGTCAGACTGTCACGACATCGCGTAGTCTAGAGCGAAATCAAGCTGCCAAGTTTTTGGTTTTTCCGAATGGCACGCGGCGTGAAGCATGGCGGCTATTTAAGCCGACCAAAGATGGAGCTAAATCCAGCGAAAGACACTTTGTCGTACCACATGAAGACTGAACCTTGCCGGACGTAAACATTCCATCCCTCGCTAACTCCCGGATTTTCAGAAACTGCGATTCGGCGGAATCTTCCCCCGGAGTTGAGCACATGTACGTCCTGGTGTAGTCTTGTCCGAAAGGGTTGGATCGCGGTAGGGATGCGGAGAATGGTTTATTTCCTGTTGGGAGGCGGTATTCTCTTTACCATTCTTGCTGGTCTGTTAGCAATCACTACGAAGTCTCTGGATCTGTATATACGGGATCGATATTTTCTGATCTTGCCAACTCGGCTTCTTTTCGTCTCGGCTCTGTTAGTCCTTACAGCATTAGCCATTTGGTAGAGGAAGATCTCACGTTAGAAGGTAATTCTTTCAAATCCTGATAATTCATGTTCTACAGCATGTGAGCCTTCCTGCTATTGGGATGGAGACCTGGGCGGGAATCCCCCGGACCACCTCTTGTGGACTCAAGGCCTGGCATGTGCGAACGGCCCTCAGGGGCCAGCATCGTATGTATACTCTCGATGCGCCAATGGGTGTGGGAGGACCAATGGAGAGGACTGTTGTGGCGAAAATAATGCGCTTTCTATGCTCTGCCCTGCTGTTTCTAACGCCTGCGCTCATCGCGGCGCAGACCCGGCCTATCGTTCTTAAAGCGGCCACTGTGCTCGACGGCAAGGGCCAGATCATCCGCGATACGACGATCGTGGTCGAGGGATCGAAAATCGTTCGACTGGGAGGCCCAGTGTCGGCGGGGGCAAGCACCTACGATCTCACCGGACTCACGGTCATGCCCGGCTGGATTGACACGCACTCGCACATCTACCACCACTTCTATCACGATCGCTACGCGGGAAGCGATGAGCCACCCGTGCATGCCATGCTAAGCGCCGTGGATAACGCGGTGGCCACGCTCGACGCAGGTTTTACGACTATCCAAAGTCCCGGCGCAACCGAAGACAAGGATTTGCGTGAGGCCATCGCGCGAGGGCTCATTCCTGGTCCGCGCATTCTGACTTCGCTCGAGGCTCTCGTCGACACCAGCGGCCCGCCGGAGAAGATCCGGCAATTGGTTCGCGAGAGAAAGCAGGAAGGCGCCGACTTCATCAAGATCTTTGCTTCGGCGAGCATCCGCGACGGCGGTAAGCAGACCATGACCGACGCGCAAATCCAGGCGGCCTGCGGCGAAGCCAAAGCGCAGGGTATGCGCGTGATCGTCCACGCGCACGCGGATTCGTCAGCGCGTGCGGCGGTACTGGCCGGCTGCACATCCATCGAGCACGGCGCATACCTCACCGATCCGGTTTTCGATCTCATGGTCCAGCATGGAACCTACTACGATCCCAATATCGGCCTCGTGCTGCAGAATTACTTCGACAATAAGGCTAAGTATCTGGGAATCGATAACTACAACGAGCAAGGATTCGCGTTTATGCAGAAGGGCATCCAGATCGTACTGGACACATTCAAAAAATCGCTGACACATAGGGGACTGAAGATCGTGTATGGAACCGATGCGAACGCCGGAGCGCACGGCCGAAACTATGAGGAATTTGTGCGCCGCGTTCGTGAGGGCGGCCAGGACCCGATGGAGGCAATCGTCTCCGCGACTTCGCTTTCAGCGGAATCACTGGGCCTGGAGAAGCAAATTGGCACGATCGCCCCGGGCATGGAGGCCGACGTCATCGCAACGGATGGCAATCCACTTAAAGACATAACGGCCGTGCGGCGGGTGGTGTTCGTAATGAAAAGCGGCAAAGTGCTCGAAAACCTAGCGCTCGGATCGAAAATACCGAACGCGACCAAATAAGCTTCCGGTAACGGTGTGACTAGGCCGACGCCAATGAGTGGAGCCTAGAAGCACAAAAGGCCAGTTGCCGAAAACGCGACTTTTCAGGAGTTGTAAAATTTAGCTGAGTCGCAAGAGGCATTTCCGCGTGTCGCTGGGTGATTGTTCCTATTTGGCGCGAGTATAATCAGTCCATGATCACACGTCGAGGTACTCTCGCAGCTGCCATCGCTTTGCTGTGCGAATTAGGCGCAAACGCCCAAACGCGAAATGACGCAACCGGTCAACAACCCCAAAGAGCAAACGCGGCTGTCTTCAAGCACGACCTGCCGAATATCACCATGGAAGACTGGGAGGTGACGGTCAGTTACGTGGACTACCCACCGGGAAGGGTCGGACAGCCCCATCATCACGCCGGCTTCGTCCTTGCCTATGTGCTCGAAGGCGCGGTGGTCACCAAGATCTCCGGGCAGGAAGAAAGGACCTTTCGAACGGGAGAGATGTTCTTTGAACCGCCGAGAAGCACGCACGAAGTTTCCAGCAATGCCAGCGCCACCGAACCGGCAAAGCTTCTGGCCATGATCTTCGCGAGAAAAGGCGTCCCGTTGACCATGCCGGGGCCCGCTTAGGGTCTCGTTTGCACGACCGTGTAGATCTTCGTTGCTGGATGGAATTCCGACCAGGCAAACCAATATTCCGGCTCCAGTACGAGTGATTCGAGTTGCGTTCCCTTCAGTGCGCCGGAAATGCATTCCCCATAAGGATTCCAGCGTGATTTGGTTTGATCATCCACCAATTCGGTGGCTTCCGCATTCGCAGCGGCGAATTTCAGGCGCTTGCCTTTGGCGCTGGTGATGAAAGCGGTGGTGGTATCCGATCCGGGTTGATGCACAACGAGAACCGGCTGGCCGCCCATCTCCAGATTAATCACACGCGCCTGCCGAAGGTCAGTGAGTGAAAATGCCTCGTCGAAGCCGCGAAGGGCAAGACCCAGAACCATTGTCTTAGGCTTGAGTCGATCGTCAACGCGGATCACGCCTGGGGGCGCGGAACCCTCCCCCGATAATCCTTCGCGGATCATTTTATTCCGTTCGGGGATGCGATCCGCGTAACCAGGCAGTGGTTTCAGCACCAGGGTACCCGGATGCAGGCGGTGCCATTCAGCCCAATCCGTGAGGAGAAAAGGATAGAGTTGCAGATGCTCGCCTTCTAGAGGGCCCGAGGTGGCCTGCAGGCTGGACTGTTGCCAGATGCTGCCGGTTTCGCGATCTTTGAATACCTCGTTGCCGCCGACCACGCCTGCGTTATCCAACTGAAGACCGCGCCCCTTTGCGGCGGCCCTGAACACGAGGGCCGTGTTGCAGTAGCTTCACCAAGTGATGGCGATAGGCCCGGAAGGCGACCGATCCTCAACGAGGCCATGCTGTGAAAGGATGGCAGCGGGGTAGGCCTTCGCTATCCTTCCAACCGTGATTCCAATGATGCGGTCGTCATCATGCAAAAACGTTGCCGAGGAAGCTGGAATAAACTGCGGATCGTGGATCGCAGTATATGGCAAGCGCTCCTGGGCCTGCTTTTGCGCCGCCGCACCTGTGCCCAGGACGACAAATAAAACCGGGAGGAAGTGTAAGCTCTTCATGGCCGCGCCTCTTTGACTTGGGAATCCTGCCTCATTCTGGAGCCATTGTCCGCCAAAAATAAGAAAAACACTACTTTGCCAAGTGAGCTACAACTTTCGGGGCTGGGAGAGCGCAACAAACGCCGAGAATGTTCGAGCGATGCTCAGCACCCATACCAAGAATCAGGGCCGGTTACGCACGTGGCCCGTTACTTTCGTAAGTCGTCTCATCAATGAACCAGCAAGTAGCTGTTGTGACGATTACAAAGACTTGAGATATTCCACTAGGTCGTGGACCTGCTGATCACTCAAACCGAGTCCAAAGAGGTTGTCGTAATGCCGGACGAGGTCATCAAGCGTCGCGAAACGTCCATCATGGAAAAAGCCGCGCTTCGTGTGTGTCCAGATCCCCTTCAGGGGAGCCGTACGATATCGCTTGTCCGGTGCGCGATTGGCCTGAAAATTGTCGATTCCAATCTCTTCGGGCGTGTGCAGATTCCACCCCGGTTCGGTGAACAGCGGCGGCACATGGCATGTTGAACACTTTGCCTGGCCTTCGAAAATCTCCTTTCCACGCGCTGCAGCGTCCTCATCGAAGGTTCCTTGGGGTGGCTTGGGGGCCGGTATCGCCAGTTGGTAAAAATGCAAAGCGCCGAGCTTCGCGGTGATCAGGTCAGGAGCATTGCGGACGTTGCCGAAGCCCGCTGCAGCCGCGACGGGGAATTGAGTGGCATCGTTAAGCCGAGGATCGAAGAACGTCCCCTTCCCATGCATCTCCAGATTCCCAACGAAAGCATTCCAATAGGTCACCGAACCCCATCCTGTCCAGGTATGCAAGTTCACTCCGGGAAGACCGAACGCAGGAGGAATGAGAGTGGCCGCTGTCTTGCCATCAGGCCGAAAACCTTTGCCATCCATCAGGAGTTCAGCATCGAATTTTCCTGGCCCCCAAGCCGCCAATACCCTCCTCACGGTCGCCACATCCGTGCTCAGAAGGCTCGCGACGGGTTGGAGGTTTGGAGCCAGACTAACAATCGCCCCGACGTTTAAATCCTGGTTCGCCCACCCGTCTAGGCGATGGCCGATGCCGGGTGCCAACGAGTTGTCCACGGTGGAATGGCAAAACGCGCACTGGATTCCAATCGACTGCAGAGTTCCTTGCGAATTGAAAAAACCGGTCACACCCAGAACCGAGTTCAGCTTGAGCAGCGCAAGTGTTGTGGAGGGATCATTCAGATTGACATTCCCTTCCTTAAGAGCCGCTATCAGGCTGGCGGGAAGCGCGTTCACATCCACCTTCAGCCCGACGGCGAGAGCGGTTGCCGGACTAACTCCAGGTCCTACTCCGCCCAGTTTTGCTCCTTCGATTGCCTGGTGGAGGTTCAGTGTGTCGCCCCAAAAAGCCTCATCGCCGAACGTATCGAAGCGAAAGATGCTCTGGCCCTGCTCAACCATTGCTTCCGCATTGTCACGAATTTGTTCGTCGAAACCAGCATCGTGCCGATCTTCTTTCACAGTCTCATTTGTTCCCTTGCCCTGCGCAGCCATTTTCCTGGGAGCCTCGATAGCCATAGACAGCAACAGAGAAACAAATAGCAACGAGAGGCAAAGACGGGTCTTCATGACACAACCTCCGTTATCCCTGGGTCACTACGACCGCAGCATTCCCGTCATGATTACAGGCGATGAGGAGGCGAGGCTGTTATCTGCGTAACAAAGGGATGAAATAAGACCAAAATTTTACAAATGGCTATTGCCTAAAGATTTGTAGGCCAGCTCACCTAACATATGTTTTTAGGGCTTCAAGATTCAGAACGAGCCGTCCAGGGCTCGAATATTGAATTGCCCCCTGCCGACGCAGAGAGTTGAGGGCGGTCGAGACCCTTTCTCGCCGAGCTGCGACCATCTGAGAAATGTCTTCTTGTGTAAGAAGCGTCGGTAGCTCCACTACAGATCCGGTGGGGTAGCCGAGCTTTCCCGCGAGATCAAGTAGAACCTTAACTAATCGGTGGAGGGTATCATCAATGGCCAGGGTGTTGACCTGCTGGTACGCCTGGGTAAGCGCTTTGCAGAAGACTTCCAGCAACAGGGATAGGAAGTCGGGCCTTTTCCGCAAGAGCTCTATCATTTCGTGATGCGGAACCGGAATGGCTTCCGTTTGCTCCAGCGCAACAGCCCGGTCTGGGCGGGAATGTTCGCAAGCGCACAACTCTCCAACCACGTCGCCGCCCTTGCGTATGTCGTAGATTACCTCGTGCCCATCCGGAGTAATTGTTCCAATTTTGACGAAGCCGCTCTGAAGGAAGAAAAAGGTCCGGTCTCTATCTCCAACATCGTAGATGACAGCATTTTTTGTAAAGGTGGCCGCTTTCCGGTTTGGAAGCACGATGTCGCAGAATTTGCCTCGGAAGACGGTCGCTAGCGCTCCGGAGACAGCTGCCTGCAAAGTTACAGGATCGTGATCCGCGAGGCCCCCTATGGTTTGGTTCATCTGTATCTGCTCCTATAAAGCCCGTCTGCATTTTACCGAACTGCTGGAAAGAGCCGATTTCGGCGCTCGCCGCGCGTTTTGAACATTGCTCAAGGCGTACTTCCAAACCAGATCAGATCTGCTCCTTGCCACCAAGGATCCCGACCATTTCCAGCATGCACTCAGGCCCCTTGAAAGAACAAAGACCGCCGACTCGGACCCGTGATTCGCCTCTTCCCTCTGCCGTCGCCCGGGAGCAAAATATTCCGATGACTCGGTATCAGCGCGAATGGACCAGGTACTACCTGTTATTGATTGCTGTTGGCGTCTCACGCCTAG
>QHYS01000056.1 GCA_003223325.1 Acidobacteriota bacterium | reverse complement strand
TTCCGGATCTCAGCGTAGATCCCAGCGGGGCTCCCGTGAACCATGGTATGGAGCAACCCGTCTGGGACCAGCCGACTCACAGGTTCTACATTTCGGTGCCAGCTACAGTCACTAACCCAAACGGTGAAGTCGACGAAATCAATCCGGGGACTATGAAGGTTACCAGAGTCTTTCCGGTCCATACGCCCTGCGGCCCTGCCGGCTTGGCCCTGCTTCCTGGCCAGCGCCTGATCACCAGTTGTGGCGTCGTCCTAGACGTCAAAACCGGTGGCACTTTGGCGACCCTCAGTGGCGCGAGCGGCGACGAGATCTGGTTCAACCCCGGCGACGACCGGGTTTACTTCGGTAGCTCCCCTGTGGGAATCGTTGATGCTAATACTTTAAAGGTGCTTACCACTACTCTCGCGAACGAAAACACTCACTCGGTAGCGGCAGACAGCGAGAACAACCATATCTTCGTACCGGACCGTGGTGCCCAGAACCAGGGTATCGGGATCAGAGTGTATGCCGATCGAGAATGAGAAGACGAATAGGCACGGGCGAGGCTCGCCTCGCCCGGCGCCTCCGTGGCCTGATTTCCACAAGTCAACAGAAGGGGTACTTTGTTGTGTGTGACTACGCTTCGCATCATCGAATACGGTCTGGCCAAGAGATCACTGCCATCGAAGTCAGACTGCGTGCATGGTGAGAGAACCCCCTAGCGACGCCGCGAAACAAAAGCAGCTGGTGCTTCTGGCTCGCCAGAAATCTCAAGCGCCCCAAAACTTAGGTCCAACTTAGGTCCAATAAGCGCCGAATATGCCACAAAACCGTGACACACAAGATACGCAGAACCAAGACGAATCAACGAGATAGCAATCTAGAATTTAATTTGCAAGCAGGGGGTCTCCTGACTGAGGTTCGCGGGGGGCATTCGATCACCATGGCCCAATTGCTTTTCTCCGGGCCCAAGTCTGTTGTTGCCGGTTGCGAATGATTGTGCATCTGAGGGTGATTTTTATTAGCACCGTGATGAAATCGAATCAACGCCTCGACGAACTGCCGTTCACGGAATTGTATGGTGAAAAAGGTAAATTCTCGACGCATTGCATTTCTCGGTCTCGCACTGTGATGGGCTTTATCCCACTTTATCCCAATACGCTGTCCGTGCCCAAACCGTCCAGAGCGAGCCGAATGGCGTCTTTAATTGCGACCAACTTAGAGGCGAGCCAGAGCGCAATCACCCGTCTTTGAAAACCGTTAGGCTCAAAAAGTGTCTAGCCTCTTTTGTCGCCGACCGAAGGATGATTTGATGCTGCAAGAGGAACTGCCCGAGCTTTGCGAAATTCGCGGCGATCGGATGCGTGGCTGTGCCAATGTGAGTGTGCGCTTTGCGCGGTTTTTGGGAACAAAGTTGGGAGCAACAAGACGGCCTTTTTGGCACCGTTTTCGGTCGTAAGTGACGCCGGATCAGTTGGTTTCCGGATTGGTGTCAAGGTAGCGCTCTAACCAACTGAGCTACGGGCCTGGGCAAAGATTCTTTGGGAGCGCCTGCGGGAAACCAAGCCATTGCTTGTATCTATTTCTAAGGAGGCGCATTTTGGCTGAGGCGGCACAGACTTCAAGAGCAGCTGGCAACGAGATTAGGTCGAGATTGCGAGTTCGCGGCAAACAGACGGCGCTATCCCATCTCCGCCTGATTTGTCTTAGATCGGAAGAACCGCTGTCGGCAGATGAGATCTCGCTACGCATCGTTGCCAATGGATACTCTTCGAGCTCCAAGATTTTCACTGCCTACATTCGTCTGCTGCTTAGGAAAGATGGTCGCTTTGTTGCGAATGCAGGAGGTTTGTGGATGCTTCGCCCGGCTGTCTAAAGTCTAGGCAGATTCTGTTCCTTGCCGCGAGATCTACGCCGCTCCGATTCCGACAAAGGATCATGGAATCCGAAGGCTAATCAGGGTGAAATCAAGGACTTCTTTAGGGAATTTATCCTTTTCTGTAGCCCTTCAAGCCTTGCGAGGATTTCGTCAAAGCTCAAAGGTTTGTTCGGGAACATTTCTTGCATCTGTTGATAGTCTTTTCGAAGAATTTCTTGCAGAGCCTCATTGGGCACAATCCGAACAGTGCCCGGAACGGTGGTTTCGTAGTGGGCCCAGTTCGCGGCAAAATAGGTTTGCTTGAAACGAATGACTTGTGAGAGGAGATCGAGGGAGAGCTTCTCATCCTTGAATCGCTCTGCGGTGTTCATTACTGCGACGTCGGACCAATGACGGGCCATACGCGGTTTAAGTTTACTTGGATCGGGACGATGATTCTCCGCGTGTAGGAGGGTGACTTTCTCCCAAAAAGTGCGTTCGGCGCCGAGGACGATAGTGGTGGCAGACTTCTCTCGAAAAATGTCAGGAAAGACTTCAGCGACAAAGGGCGTAACGGCGGACTTCCCGCTAGGCTGTTGATCTCCACGACCAAACTCAATTTTGATTTGCGGTCGCAGATATTTGCTGTACTCGAACGCGGTCGGGTAGTGGAATAAAAGTGTCATTTCATCATTTTCGTCTTTTGAAGGTGTAAGTTCCCACCCGTGCTTACCGAGGATGGGCTGAAAACGGTCGTGTAGTTTCAGAAGAATTTTGGAATTGACTTCGCCGTGATAGCAGCTAGCAGTTCTTGGTCCAGTGCTTTGCGCTTAGTACCGGAGAGAACAGGATTGGCAAGGTCTCGTTCCCCAGAAAACCCTAAAGCGATGCGGTCAATGGAAATGTCGATGTCTTCGGAGAAGCGGTCAATGAGGCCAAATACTTTGGAAAGTGATGTTCCGCCTTTGAAGCGAAGCTCGGGGATGCCTTCCGATGTAAAGAGGTGTTTCAGAGTCCAGCAGATCCAAAAGTCCTTCTCAATTGCTGTTGTTGTGGAGTTGCGGCGAGCGGCAGCTTCCTCGAAATAGGGCCGCCGCTCGGCCGGTTTGCCTTTTGCGAAGTCATCCATGAGTTCGTGTCAGGCGCTGATTTGATTCAAGACAGGCTGCGACCAGGCTGGTGCAGTCGGTACAAGCCGTCTAACGGCTCTCTTGACGGGACGGGGAAGCTGCCTTGCAAGGGCGTGGACAGGGATTTCGTGAAGTCCCTCTTTCCCGAGCGAGCGCACAGCCTGGATGACGACTCCCGCCTCCGTTCCTGCACCAATCATTTTGGAAGGGGCTACGTGCTTAAGCGCCACGGTTTGGTTGCCGATCCGAATAGTGCGAGAAGGCCCTTCTGTCCAGAAGACGTTCTGCATAGGCACTTGGGTCGAAAGCCCAAGTAGATTTGCAGCTTTTGCCCCTGAAATGGTGATTCGGCTTCCCGTTCTCTCAGCCATCGCTTTGGCAACAGCCTCGGGAGAAGGGGAGAGTACGCCGATCCGGGGATGTATCTTCGGGAATTCGTAAACCCCCCGAGTCAGACGACGAATCTTGCCACTGCGCTGAAGCCGGGACAAAGCCTGATCTACCGCAGCACGGGTTCCCAGGCGTGCGAACTGTCTGGGTGTAAAGACCGACCCGCGGTGCATTGCTCGAATTCTTTTTAAGATCGCATTCGTTGTGGAGGTTGGCATCTGATTTTCCTCATCGCATTATCTGTCAGAAATACTATACTATCTATCTGACATAGGCAACAGGAATATGCCAGGATAAGGCTTTTATATATAACACGATATGCCCCACACACTTCGGCGCGATTAAATATTGATGGCAACAGCCGCAAGGTGGGGGAATCCCACCTATTTCGCAGAAGCCTCTCCCTGGCTACAATGGACAGACTCAAGGCGATACTGGGACGTAGGCTCGTAGCCGAGTATGTCCGACACCTCCGATAGGCGGCGGACTCCGGGCCGGCGCTGGAAAAAGAAATAGGCGCCGCCGTCGACGCGGTGGGAAACTTGTTTTGGGAGTTTTCCACCGCGCGTCATTTCCACCGCGTAGGTTTTGGCGTTTCCTATTTGCTTACGGTTCGAGTCGCAATTAATAGGGCAAGAGGAAGAAACGTGGTCGATGCGGTCGTGGTTCGTCGCTTTCGGATTGCTCGTTCTTTTGTAGGCTTGGTGCTACGGGCTAGCTTTTTCACTGCTGAAAGTCGGTTTTTGACGGCGACGTCAGCGACACCCGCACTCCGCGGCCGGTGGAGCCTTGACGCCGTTATACAATACGCTCGGCCGTGCCCAAGAAACTCATAGGGGTCAGAGTCAGGCAAAAGATTCTCAAAGCGATTGCACAAATCGCTGCGAGAGAAGATGAAGGGCTCAGCGAGATTATCCGTCGAGCCCTGGAGCAATACATCAAGAAGAGCGCTAAAAAGAAAAGCAGGCGGCGCCGCTAGCACGCGGCAGTCTGAAAACTTGAGAACCCGTTGCCTGAAAGCTATTCCTTGCCACACTCCATTGATGGCTCAGAGGAGGCTTCGAGGGTCAGTGCTGGCACCGCACGAGCAGCGTCGTATCGCTCTTCGAGAATTGCGCAGGCAAGCCGCATCGAAAGATCACGTTGAAAACTGGTCGTGGCGGCGAATCGGCTGGGCGGGGAGGAATCATGGCAACCGGAACCGTAATATATAAGTGCTCATGCGGCGCCTATCATCCCTGGAAGTTCGATGGCGACTGCAGAGACAAGGATAACCGCTACAGTTCACCAGAAGAATACGCTGAAGAAAACAATCTAGATCCTGACGACATCGAGGTGCGTGCAATAGACGCCGAAGACGGTGAAGTCGATGATGACGAAGACGACGATGATGACGATGACGACGAGGGTGGTGAAGGAGACTGAGGTGAGCAGTGAGCGACAAAGACGCTGCGTGTCCTTCGCCGGAAAAATGTCAAGGCTGGAGCTGAGGTCCGGAAATAACTTGCCTGAGGCAGAAACCACAGCTGCAAGCTCGAATCCGACAGGTAGGGTGTGGGCGTTGTGGCACAGCGTCTGTCATTATCTCGATTTGTCCTCGCTCTCCGATCAGCTGGCAACTTTCGATTTTGCTTTGTCGGCTCCCGTTACAACAGTTAAATCCTCCATCTGCCTCGGATAGGCGAGGGATCGCATTATTCGCTTAGCACGCTCGGCAGCTTCTTGAGCTTACTTTTCGTTTGCGAAGCCTCGCCTCAACTCCACCAATCGATTGCCCGCTCCTCGAAGTTCGTACCACCATGCCATTTGAACTGAGTTCTCCCGTCCATTTGCTGCAATCGCTTAAACGATTTCTTACCTTAGTTACGCAGGGAAGGGGTCGCCCGCAATCTTATCAAGGAGCGTGAAATCAAATTCGCTCCGGCAGTTAATGCACCGTAGATATTGGTCCCCCATTTGCGCGGTCCGGCGCGTGCGGCAACGTGGACTTTCTCCGGTTACGCAATAGGGGTCCGAATGACCGGGCAGATAGGGCTCACCCGAATCGGGCGCAAGCCTCTTTGGCAGCGGCAATCCTCCAGCCGCAATTCTGGTGGTAATAAGTCGCCGCGGGGAGCCGGCAAACAGCAGGATTTCATCCTTGGTGGCCGCGGCTGCAGCCTGTGCGCGCCAGTCGGGTGGCGCCCATCGAACGGCCTGACAATGCGTGGTGTCGCAGAAATTCGGCTGCGTGTCGCGAATTTAATCGCAAGGCGTAAGTGCGCACCGCCACGGCGATGGCCTTGCGAGCCTCATCGCCGCGGAGATCTCCGCCCTCGGCTGCGAGAACAGCGGCAACGTAATCCTCAAGCGGCATCGAAAGGACGACGACCAAATGATCCTTTCGCGATCGGATATCTATCGGGTGGGAACTCACGATGGTGGGTATGGAATCGCCGCTCAGGCGGTAGTGACCGTTAAGGGTTAGGTCGGAGACAAGGTTTCCAGGCGAGAGCCGAATTTCCTGCCCAGAGGATTCGATGGCGAGGTGCGAGCCGACGCCTTCCGGGCACGTTGCGCAATCCCTCCAGCGAAGTTGCCCGTTGACGGCAGTCAAATTGACTCGGCTTGGGGGATTTGGCGCGAAAGCTTCCACCCGAGCCGTCTGGGCCTGTGCGGCACAAGACACCCAGAGCGAAAGCGCCAGGATGGCAATGCCCTTCGTCATCGGCCCCTGCTCCTGGCGAACGCCGCGAAGATCGGCTGCGCAAGGGCCGCTGCGTCCATTCCGCGTCCGCAGTAAACGGGTGCAATTGAAAGTGGGACTCAATAATGACCCACCCAACGTTGAACAGAACTCCTGAGTGATGCCGCGCGGTCGTTAGCCACGGCGTGCCCTCCCTCAGATGGGATGTGCTTGGCACGCGGCCAGCAACCATTTCACACTGCCGCGAGGCCGCGAGCAACCGGTTTCGACGATCCGCAGAAGGACTGCATGCTACTGAAAAGAAACGGGAAATTCGTTAGGGCTGGACAAATGTCGTAGATTTCTATAAATAAACATGGGCAAATCTGCCCGTTT
>QHYS01000330.1 GCA_003223325.1 Acidobacteriota bacterium | reverse complement strand
TGCCCTTAGCCCGCGAAGGCCAATCATGCACCTGAACTTCGTACGGGTTCCCTTGCGGCCGCCACGTCCGACCCCCATTTTTAAAGGCTCCCACAAGCTCTATGTTCGTAACACAAATCGAATGTGGTTGACACTCCGTGCTCGGTCGGCTGAGAAGGTCGGGGAAGCGGGATGTTGTAATGTACATCGACGCGCCAGTCTTTGACCACGACCTTGTCCAGCACCGTGCGCAAAAGCTTCCGCTTCTCCTCGAAGGAAAAGTGTTGGAGACGATCGGATACCAGGGTTGCAAACTCCTCGAGACCACGCCGAACATCGACTTCTTGCTTTTGCTCTCGAGCCACCTTTTCCAAAAGCTCCTTCTCGCGATTGAGCGTGTCGAGCTTAGCATCCACGAGTCGCCGACGCTTCTGCAACTCCGCCAATTCCATCGCGCCAACCTGGTAAGCGTCCAAAAGTCGCATCCTCTCGGTAACTGTCAACTTAATTTGCTTCGCCAACTTCTGTATCTGTTCACCCGAGCTGGCCTCTTTTCGATCCATGCCATGCATCCCGCATTCCCGGTGTGCTTCGAGCACCAAGTCCGGATCTTGCAGCCTCGTGCTCACTTCCTCCCAAACCAGTTCGTCCAACGCCTCCGCGCCAATATATCGCTGTGGACATCGCCGCTCCCTCAAGAAGGTCTTCCCCTTGTGCTGACAGAAATAATAATGATTGGACTTGTTGGCCCCTCGGTAGGTGGCCATCGCAGAGCAACTGTGGTCACAGTGCCCACAGCGGACGAGATTCCTCAAAAGATAAGCGGGCTCCTGCAGATTCCGCGGAGCGAATTTCTGATTGTCTTTGACTCGGAGTCCTGCATGATGAAAGGTCTCCAAATCGACGATCGGAGGCACCGAAATCGGAATCCATTCTTCTCTGGGCCGAAGAGTGCGTTTAATCGAAGGCCGCTTCTGGCCATGCACCCCTTCCACCGTTACACAGTCGTAGCGGTTGTGGTAAAACGTACCGACATAGGCCTCATCGTGCAGAATTCGATCCACCATGTTCGCACTCCATTCCCGGCCACCCTTCGGCGCCGGGGTTCCCTCAAGCGTCAATTGTTTGGCGATCTGGCGGAGCGTCAGGCCCTGCTTCACATAGATCTCGAAAATCCTCCGGACCAGTGCCGCCTTGTCTTCTTGAATCTCCATATGCGCGGCCACACCGTTCTGTCGGGGGATGCGCACGTAACCGAAGGGCACTTTCCCGCAAACAATCTCACCGCACCGGGCCCGGTAGAGTCGGCCGCGCCGATTCCTTTCCGTGATCTTCGCCCGCTCGAACTCGGCCACCGCTCCGGTGATCTGCTGCATGAGCTTTGAGAGAGGATCATCGGCCGCCCCACCCTCCAAGAAAATGGTCTTTACTCCGAACTGTTCCATCTCCTCCAGAATTAGCGCTTGCAAAACAAACTTCCGGGCCAGTCGATCGGCACAGTAGGTCAACAGCACTTCGAATCCTCGACGCTCCGCCAGGTCGCGCATGCGGTCCAAAGCCGGCCGATCCAATCGCGCCCCGCTGTAGCCCTCATCGGTAAACTCCTCGACAATGTTCATCCCATGCTGGGCCGCATAGTTCCGCAAGGCTTCCAACTGCGAACCGACCGTATGCTCCTTCTCTTGCCTCTCGCTGGAAACCCGGGCATAGATGGCAGCGCGCATTTTCATTCCCCTCCTTGGTGAGAGATTCGCCGACTTAGCGGAAGCTCTCGGTCCGTCCCCGACGAGGCAGAGCGGAACCGGAAGCTGCACCATCCTCCAGAAAGATGGTTTCGACTCCCCACCGCTTCAACTCTTCCCGCAGGCGAACTAGCAGCTCCCAATCCCGTGCCAGACGCTCTGGACCGCAGGTCAGCAACACGTCAAGGCTGCGGCACTCTGCCAGAGCGCGCATGCGGTCCAGGGCAGGACGATCGCGACGCAGCCCGCTATATCCCGCATCCGTAAACTCCGCGATGATGGTCATGCCCCTCCGGGCCGCATAGGCTCTCAAGGCATCCAGTTGCAAAGCCATGGCAGGGTTCACTTCCTCCTGGTTGACAGTTGCTGTCCGAGCATAGAGGGCGGCTCGCATTCTCAGTCACCTCCTGGGTAAGGAATTCATAAACCTCATGCAGTTTCTCGCGATGAAACTCTCCCTTCCCGCTCCAGGCGGGACGAGGAACACTTTGAGCGTAAAGGAGGAAGGGGAAATCCTCCTGTGCACCGGGAACCAAACTGGCCACTCCGTACCGACGCACTCGCTCCAAGGCCCAGGGAGCCGACTCTGCGTTCTCGAGTGCCTGGTGACGTGCATCCTCATAAATCCTCTGCACCGGGTCGTCGCTTGCGAGGAATGCCTCTCGCCCGCTGTCTTTTCGGCGCGTGCAGTTTTTTTTTCATCCCCCGCAGTACGGTGGTCCGATGAATCGCGATGCCATAGCGCTCCCGGATCAAGGCGGCCAACCGCCCCGGGTCGATATCGGGATGCTCCTTTTTCTGGGCGACGGCGAACTCCAGAACCTCACCCCTTAGCTTGACCGGCCCCTTGCGACCTCGCTTGCGGGGGAGGAAAGCGCAGAACCCCAGTTCGTGGAAAGCCCGCTCGATCTGATAGAAGCTTTCCCGGCTGAGGCCGAACTGGCGGCACACCTCGGCCACGGGGTCTTCATCGACCGAATGAGCGCGCAACATCTCGTATTTGACTTGGGCGAGATCGTAGGGGTCAAAGAAATCCATCTGGAACAGCTCCGAGCGCACCGCTTCCGGATGCGGGTTCAGGGTCCCGGAATCCCGCAGGGCTTTGCTTTTGGCCGGCGTGGTCATGAGAGACCTATAACACAGGCTAAACAGTATGTCAAGTACTTAACGCACACAACGCTCCTAGGGCCGATTCCGATCCGTCTACTTCCCTGCAATTAACCATAATATACGCATGAACTAGGGTTTCTAACCCCGCATGTGCGCATAATGCCTGACGCATGTGCACTAATTTACTGACATATTATGTTTCTTCTTCTCCTTGGGCTAACCGCCACTGCTTCCGCGGTCTTGCATAGAGGGGGTGCTTTTTCGGACTAGTCAGAAAGCTTACCGAAAAGGTTAAATGCGGATTTGTGTTACGAAGGACTCTTTTTTCTTCGTGTCCACCGAGATCACCGGATCTCCGCTGGCTCGAAAGGAAGCCTCCTGACGATTGATATATCGAAACTGTGCGT
>QHYS01000055.1:36137-46506 GCA_003223325.1 Acidobacteriota bacterium | reverse complement strand
AGGTAAGGGCACGCCGTGGCTAACGACCGCGCGGCATCACTCAGGAGTTCTGTTCAACGTTGGGTGGGTCATTATTGAGTCCCACTTTCAATTGCACCCTGTAGAGCGATTTGCAACTCCCCGGAGGGCCCTGCTTCGGAAATTGCCGGCTACAGGAATGCGATCCATCGGCCCGCAGCAACGATGCCAAACCACAGCAGAATCGAGCAACAGCCGGCGAATTTGGCCCCCGACGGGGTTACCCGCGCCTCATCCCAGCTTGCCACGCGCCGATAGACGGTCTGATGAAAAATCAAGGCATTTAGCCCCGCCAGAACGAGCATCACCATCTTGATGCGGTAAGCCTCGTTCTCCCAGCAGCGTGTGGCTTCCGAAGCAAAGAGACAAAATCCGGTCACAACCTGTATCGCTAATCCCGCCGAGGCCCAGGGCAGCAGCCTTCCCGCTGTCCTCGATACCGGCTCCCTTTTCATAGCCAGGCCAATAAGGCGCAGATCAAGCGCCGACGTGGCTCCTACCAACAGGATGATGCCAAACAGATGAGCCGTCTCGATTAGCGGAAATAACCATAACGATTGGTGGATAGCCGTCGCCCACTGCGAACCCTCCAGCCACTCACAAAATCCATACATGCCTATTTCGTCTCTGACTCCGTAGCTTCAGACACTAACTGACTTGATCCGGTCAGGCAACGAACTTGTATCCCAAACCAACGACTGTAAGGATGAGCTGAGGATTCTTGGGATCCTTTTCGATCTTTTGCCGGAGCCAGGCAACGTGCACATCGACAGTGCGCGTCGATGGCTGGCCCCCATATCCCCACACTTCACGCAACAATTCATCGCGCGAGAGCGTCGCTCCGCGGTGTTCTACAAAGTATCGCAGCAACTGAAATTCCTTGGCCGACAATGCCACCGCACGGCCCTCGCGCGTCACTTCCGTGCTGCGGATATCGATCTGAAGGTCGCCGAACTGATAGCGAACCGGCCCGCTGGTCTTTCCCGGTCCCGCACGCCGCAGCAGCGCATCAATGCGCGCCAGTAGTTCCACCATGTTGAATGGCTTCGCTAAGTAATCGTCGGCGCCGCTTCGCAGGCCAATCACTTTGTCCATAGTCTGCCGGCGCGCCGTCAGCATCAGAATCGGTGCGTTCGATCCAAGCTGCCGCAGTTTTTGGCAAATGGTTAAACCATCCTGCCCCGGAAGCATCACATCGAGAATCAAGAGATCAAATGGCTCACGCGTGGCCGCATCCATCCCCGCATTGCCGTCTCGAGCCGTGCTGACCGCATACCCTTCCTTCTGTAAGCGGTCCTTCAGGGTCCTGGCTAATCCGGCTTCGTCTTCAACGATAAGTATTCGGGCATTCATGCGGGATGATTCGACAATCTGCCGGGCCTAAGCTTTGGCTACCTCGGCTTTGGCGGCATCGCTGCGCTGTGGCTCACGGGAGTCGAATAGCGGGAAATGCATGGTAAAGACTGAACCCTGGGACAGCTTGCTCGAAACCCTTATGCGCCCACCCATCGCCTCCATCATGCGCTTTACCAGATAAAGCCCAAGGCCGACGCCCCGCACGTGGCCGTCCCGTACACCCTGGGAGCGATAGAAAGGTTCAAAGACATGCGGAAGATCGGCAGGCGAAATTCCGATCCCTCTGTCCTCCACGCTAATGAGCACCTCAGGCAATCCCTGGTCCGGCGCACAGACAGCCCGAAGGGATACCCAGCGATTCTCGCCGGAGTATTTCATCGCATTGCTAATCAGGTTTTCTACGCACTTGCTCAGAGCTTCAGGATCGGCGATAACCAACGGCAGTTGCGGGCTGATCTCCTTTTGAAACGCAAATCCTGCCTCGCGCAGCATCGTCTCCGATGCCGCCAGACCCTGCTCTAAGATGGGAATAACTTCGATGGGCCGAAGATCGTACCCCAACCTTCCAAAGTGCCCGGCCGCAAATAACAGCACCTCGTCTACCAGACGCTCCAGCCGCCGGCCTTGCTCGCGAATCATCGTCCCGTACTCTTGCACTTGCGTCGGACCTTCCACCACCCCATCGACGATGTTTTCAGCGGCGGAGTTAATTACGGCCAAAGGCGTGCAGAGTTCGTGTGACACGCCAGCTACAAACTCCATCTGGAGTTTGGCCAGCCGTTCGGCCCTGCGCGCCACGGAAAATAGCAGAACCATCGTCCCCGCCAATATCGCCAGTAACCCAAAACTGATGGCCAGATTCCGGCGGCGCCATTGCGCCACACCGACATCCACCGATCCTGCCGGATCCCGCACTACAAGCTGCCATTGTTCACTTCCACTGGCCGCCTGCAAGGGCGCGTGACCCCGGCGTCGTGCCTCTTCGGCCACCGACTCGAAAAGATTCACAGCTGCATCCGGCGCGGAGCCGGAAACAGCAGAATTGGCGCTGGACGTATAGATTGCGCGGTAAGGTGCTTGGACTGTGCGAACCACGACACCGAAGCTGGTCAGCCCAGGCTCCCCGAAATGCCTTACGACCAAATCAGGCACGTACTGCTGTTCCAGAAAATCCTGGTTGAACTCCAGAATCAGAAATCCCTGGAGTTGCACGTACATCTCCCGCGGGTTCTCCACGTGGAAAATGGGCCGAATAAGGGCAGGCGTGTGTCCCTGAAAGGTCCAAGGATAATAGACCGCCTCGCGGTCCCCTATGACACGAGCGTTCAGCAGCTGAGCTTGTCGCTCCAGGTACTGATGCAAGGAGCCCAGCCGCTCTGGCCAGGGCCCCTCGACAAAACGCTTCCCCTCTCGATCGAACGATTCGAAGCTGGCGTGGCCTTCTTCCAGTTTCCAGATATCCACCCCGGCGAGCAAAGCGCGACGCGATGCAACTCGTTCCCAATCGCCCTGCTGGCGAAGGATGCGGTTTTCCAGACTCGACGGCGGGACCTCAGGGTCAATCTCGAACGCTTCACACAGCCGCTCGAAGTCGTACGAAAATTCCTGATCAAATCCGCGAACGCTGGTCGTCAAGTTCGCCTTCAAGCGCTGCTGTTCGGACCGGCTGATTTCGCCCGTCCAGCGGTATTGCAGAACCGCCAAAGTGCAGACGACCGCGACCATACCTAGAATGGCCGCCAACTCCATCCCCGATCTCTTGGAGAATTTCATCGCATTCGCCTGAGTCACGCTCACCAGAAGCTATTTGGGCGGATCCGCCATATTGTCTTCGCAGATGTATTCCAGCAGGTGCCAGCCGCGTTTGAGCGTGAAGATCTGCTGTCCGTTCCACGGCTTCGTATAGGCTTTCAGATCATCAATCGTTATGTCATCCACCAAAGTGTCGTGATCCGGCCGCCGGATGCGTTCCATGACGCGCAGCGCATCGGAATGGGGATGTCCCACTTGATCGAGCCAAGTTTTGTCATTCAACCCCACCGTATCGACCACCAGAGTGTCGCCTTCCCAGTGACCGATCGAATCCCCCATCCAGCTGGGACTCAGGTCCTTTGGATGCTGCCGCCGCTCCAGGTCGATGAAGCGCACGAAGTGGTCGTATTCGAATACCATCATCAGCTGACCCGGAATCTGGATGATCTGCATGGGAAAAGAAATCAACATGATCCGCGGCACACCCGGCGGATAACAGTTCAAAATGGGGTCTTGCGAATCCGGAGTGGCGTGCGGTCCATATCCCGGCTTCGCCGCCTTGTATTTCGCCTCGGCCCACGGCTGGAATGCAGGCTCTTTCGCGCTGAAGGTGATCAGATTCTGCTTCTCCAGCCAAACTCCGGATAGGTCGGTTGTGGAGGTGCCACTCTGGCTCCGGACGGCAAGCGGCCGCCTCGCATCTTGCGCAAATGAAAGCGGGGCCGATGAAAATACAATCGCAATTGCCAGCACCGCCATCGAGCTGAGTTTGATCTTGCGCAACTGTAAACTCCCTGGCCGCGTCAATATTTCCGCACTGGTCCTTATGCCCGGCGCGAATATTGGTTCTATTCTACTGTCGATTAGCCTGCTAAGCACAGGGGACGGCGGAAGACCGTAAAGCGTTCCGCTTTGGTATCCCTGCGCCGACGAACTCCGATGCGCCGCCGTTGTTCTAGTTGTAAAATCGACGGCCGCACGCCGCTACGCTGCGTTGCGGCGGGCGAATACAAGGTTTGAACGTAGCGGGTGTACGACCGGCCTTCAGCGCGGCACGCTCTGCGGAATACAGAATGAGGAAGAACGATGACCATCAAAGGGCACGATTTTGAAACTTTTGCGATCGAACGGAAAAGAATTGTCAAAACGTCCCGCATGAGGTTCCCATAATGCCTCGGCTCTGCGTCATGAAGTTCGGCGGCACGTCTGTTGGCGACGCGGCGTGCATTGCCCGCGCCGCCGCCATCGTCCAATCAACCGCATCCGACGGATCAGTCGTGGTCGTGGTCTCCGCCATGAGTGGCGTAACCAACCGCCTGATCGATGCCGCTCGTCACGCCGAAGCCGGTGACGCTGAGTTCGCGACGAAGCTCGTCGCAGAGCTTCGACACCAACACAGCAAAGCCCTGGGCACGTTGGTTCGCGATGCCCGCAGAGCTGCTGAAGTCGATAAAAGCCTGTCGCACGTGCTCGCCGAATTGGAACGGCTCCTGCAGGGCACCGCTCTGCTCAGGGAGCTCACTCCCCGCGCCCTCGATGCTATATCCGGCATGGGCGAGCGCCTCTCCACGCCCTTGCTCGCCGCGGCCCTGAATGAGCTCGGCGTGTCCAGCGTCCCTGTATCTGCCACAGACGTCATCGTCACCGATCCACATCACGGGCGCGCTGAACCCTTGATGGAACCCACGCGCGAGCGCGCAGCAAAGTGCCTGCACCCTCTCTTGAAAAAGGGAGTGGTGCCTGTCGTCACCGGCTTCATCGGAGCAACCTTGGAGCGCGTTCCCACCACGTTGGGTCGCGGCGGCTCAGACTATTCCGCCACCATTCTTGGCGCCGCTCTCGGCGCTCAGGAGACAGTCATCTGGACCGATGTCGACGGTGTAAAGACAGCCGACCCCAAGCTCGTTCCCGAAGCGCGCACCATCGATGAGATCTCCTATAACGAAGCGGCCGAACTGGCTTATTTCGGCGCCAAAGTGCTGCATCCAAATACGCTGCGGCCGGTCACCGCTGCCGGCGTGCCCGTATGGATCCGCAACAGCTTCGCCCCGGAAAAACCGGGCACGAAAATTACCGCCCGGGGCAGCTCTAATGGTGGCGGCGTTAAAGCGCTGACTGCAATCCGCGGCGTCACACTCATCACCGTCGGCGGGCCGGGTATCGTGGGGCTGCCGGACGTGCTGGCAAGATCATTCGCGGCCACGGCGTCGCTGCGCACCAATGTGCTGTTCGTCTCTCAGTCTTCCTCGCAAAACGACATCTGTTTCGTGATCTCCTCCTCGGACGAGAAACGCACCGTCGAAGCTCTGCGCCATGCCTTTGCTCCCGAAATCGCCGAGCAAACCGTAGAGCACGTTTCCTCCAATTCCCGCATTGCCATCGTCGCAGTGGTTGGCGAAAACATGCACGGTATACCAGGAATTGCGGGGCGCACGTTTTCGGCGCTCGGACGGGAAGGAATCAACATCATCGCCATCGCCCAGGGTTCCTCCGAGTACAACATATCGCTCGTGGTGGAAGCAGACGCCATGCAGCGCGCCATGCTTACCCTGCACAGGGAATTTCGTCTTCACGAGGCCGCTTCCGCCGCCCGGGAACCGCATACCGCAAGCCGCCCCCCTAAACGAATCTCCGAGCCCGCTTCGCTTCGCAAATAGCGCTCGGCTATGGTGCCTGATGAACTGCCCGGCCGAACGCAACCTTCAGTAACGGCGGCGTCAGCAAGGCGCTGGCCACGACCACAAATACAATCACGCTGTAAACCGCCGCACTCAGCATCAACATACTCAGACCGAGCTGCGCCGCGACCATAGCCACTTCGCCCCTCGGAATCATGCCCAACCCCACGCGCAGCGAAGTCTGCCATCCCACCGACAGCGTCGCCAATCCGCAGCCAATCACTTTCGTCGCGATGGCCGCGAGCAGGATCACCAGCGCCATCAGCACCGTCGATCGGGATCGGAAAATCCCTACGTCGAAGTTCAATCCGATTCCTGCCAAGAAGAACGGCACCAGAAGTTCGGTCACGCCACGCGTCAGATTGCGCACTCGGGAATCGGCACTGTCCGCGAGGGCCAGCCCCGCCAGAAACGCGCCCACAATGGCCGCCACACCGGCATAGAACGCCAGGACCGCCAAACTGAACAGAAGCACCATGGCTACCTGGAACTGCGCCTCATCAGCACGAATGCGAGAATGAAAATGAGGAAAAAGTCGCGAGACCACTCTCGTTCCCCAGATCGCCGTCACCACCACAAAGGTCGTCGCCAGCCCCGCCGTCACAACAATCTCTGCCAAATTGAACCGTCCGCGCGCCACGCTACTCACCACCGCTAGCACGATCAGTCCCAGCACGTCATCGATCACCGCCGCGGCCAGAATGATCTGGCTGGCCGGATGGCGCAAAAGGTCCCATCGCTTGAGCACCGAAGCAGAAATACCAACGCTGGTAGCTACGAGCGCCGCGCCCAAGAAGAGCGCCGCATGCGCTGTTCCGCCCCACGCCAGCAGAATTCCCCATCCCGCCAGGAAAGGCACCGCCTCTCCCAAAGTCGCTACCAACGTGGAGAGCAGGCCCACGCGCAGCAGATCCGCCAACTGCACGTCGAGACCAATGCTGAAGAGCAGAAACAGCACGCCCAGGTCTGAGAGCGCCCTAATTGTTTCGTTGGGCGCCACCCAATTCATCACGCTCGGACCAATCAGGATTCCCGCTAGGATTTCGCCGGCGATTCCCGGCAGACCCACTCGCTCGAGAAGGTCGGAGATGACCTTGGCCGAGCCAAACACAATCAGCATCGTCAAGGGAAGCGAAAACTGCACCGTGCGCCTCTGTCTGCCAGAAAAATGCGGCTACTTGTGTTGCATGGCCACGTACAACAAAAGTCCGAAAATCACGACGGGAATTAATGCGAGAATTATGTAGAAGAGAATCCGGCGGCTCATGGGCGAGCGCCGCTTCTTCCAGTCGCGCAGCTCCGGCCTTTCCGCCACGCCCACCTGCGAGGGGTCGCGCAGATCATGCGCAAATTCACGAGCGCTCGCGTAACGGTTCGCGGGATTGCGTTCCAGCGCCCGGTAGATGATCTCCTGCAATTGCGGCGAAATCTGCGGATTCAGTTCCCGCGGAGGCACCGGATTATTCAGCAACCGGTCGTTCATGATGGCAAAAGCGTTCGGCCCGTGGAACGGAACCTCGCCCGTCAGCATCTCGTAGAGCATCACGCCCAAGGCGTAAATATCGCTGCGCGCGTCGCCTCGTTTCGATTTGACCTGCTCCGGCGAGATATAGTCTGGCGTCCCCATGGTGCGCGTCAGCTTCGCAAACGTCAGGCGCCGCATACCCGCGCTTCCCGCAATCCCGAAATCGATGAGCTTAACGTGGTCCTCGCGATCCACCATGATGTTTTCCGGCTTCAGGTCCCGGTGCACCACGCCCTTGGTGTGGATGTATTCGAGAGCTTCGCAAATTCCCAGCGTGATGCGCACGGCGCGTTCGATCGGAAGCTTTTTCTCTTCGCTCAGAATCTGTCGCAGCAGCCGCCCATCCACCCATTCCATCACCATGTACACACGGCTGCGATCATCATCGCCGTACACCTTCATCACGCCGGGATGATCGAGCTTTTTGCCGATCTCCTCTTCCCTCTTGAAGCGATCGTAGAAGAGAGGATCGGCCTCGACTTCAGGATGGGGAATCTTTATGGCTACCGGACGCCCGCTTTGCAGGTCGGTTCCTCGATAAATCGAGGCCATCCCGCTGCGGGCAACGAGATTTTCCAGGCGGTAATGATCGAGTTGGGCGCCGGGACGGAGTGACGTCATCGCGAGCGCGGGTCACAGCCGGGAGCCCGGCGCCAGCCCTAGATCAACGCAGCTTATAGGGCCGCCCGCGGTACATGCCCACACGCTCCACATTCTGAACGCGGACCACTTGGGCGGTGACATTATCGCTGCCGTCCTTTTCGTTGGCAAGCGCAACCAGCCTCCGTGCGGCGAGTTCCACATCCGCCGCTTCGGTCACCACGCTGGCGATGTCTCCAGCCGAAAGCGCCCCATGCAGCCCGTCCGAGCATAACAGCAAAACGTCCCCCGGGAGAACCTGACGCTCGCTTACCTCCGCGCTCACCGAAAGCTCGCTTCCCAGCGAACGGCTCAATATGTGCCGCGTTTCAGCTTCCGCCGCTTCTTCCGAAGAGAGCAAGCCCAGCCGGGCGTGCTCGTTCGCGATCGTGTGATCGCGCGTTAGGAGCGTGGCAGCCTTTCCGCGGACCAGATAACACCGCGAATCGCCGACGTGCGCGATCACCGCGCGATCGTAACGCAACGCGCACGCCACCAAAGTAGTGGCCATTCCCGAATTCATCCCGGCATCGAGTACCCGCGTGTTCGCCCTCCGCACCAGCTTCTCCAATAAGCCGCTCAGCGGCTCCCCTCTGCTCGCCTCGCGAAATCCCTCCACCAGGGTCTCGATCGCCATGCGCGACGCCACCTCGCCTTTTTCATGCCCTCCGACCCCGTCCGCAACCGCAAACAACCATCCATGGCTGCGCGCCTGTTCCGGCGTATCCGGAGCCACGTGGCCCAGATAGTCTTCATTTTCCACGCGAACGCGCCCGACATCGGAGAGTTCAGCGAAGTCGATCTCCAGCATGGAGTCTTCAAACGGCCGCAGCGCGGCGGGAATCGGTCCGCCGCGCCCCAACCTCTGTCCTCGGTAAACCTCAAACATGGTAACTCCGCAAATACGATCGGGGCGAACGTCTGTCGCGCTCGTCTGCGCTCGCTGCGTCCGCCCCGATCTGCTTCCCACTCACATTTTCTTCTCGATCAGGCTCTCCCGGCGCGGCTCGCGACGAAAGTCGCCCGGCCTGCCGCCCTGCTTGCCCGAGTGAAGTAAATCGCACCGTAAATGGCCCAGACCGCCGCAATTCCCAGCGCCAGCAGCGGTTCCATCTTCGTGCCGTACCCCAGGAATGGCCCGATTAGGTAAAAGATCATGCAGGCGAGGTTAGCTAGCACTCCGAATACGGGAATGAACAGGTGGCGCATCGCGCTGAAGTTCGGATGTCCCTGATAAGCGACGATGCAAATCACGCAGCTCAACATGTAAAGCAGGAAGGTCCCGAAGTTGGACGCCAGCGTTATTGTGAGGAGCGATTGCGGCAGCGCCGCCATGTGATCGTGGCTGGTGGCGAACCAAACGCTGGACCAGAACCCATGCGGTAAAGTTGCGATCGCTGAGTCCACAATGGCTCCCGCATCGCCGAACGGCATGAGCAATGCGATGCACCCGATGACCGCTGAAATGATCGCCAGAGCCCAAATGGCGCGGTGCGGGCTGAGGTTCTTCTCATGCAGTATGCCGAAGTGCTCCGGCACTTCCTGGTCCTTGCCCATCGCATAGGTCACGCGTGCTCCGGTGTTGATGCAGGAGAGCGTCGTGCCGATCAGCGCCAGGAATACGGTCACAGACTCGATCAACATGAAGATGCGACCGCGGCCGGAACCCAATAATGCATCGCCCACAACGATCATCATGTCCCCAATGGGCGCCGACGATCCTGCAGCGTTCTGCATCGTGTAGCCGCTATTTAGGAAGTAATTCGCACTAAAATACTCGATGAGATAACAAAAGGCTCCTTGAACCAGTAATGAGGTGATGACCGCGATGGGCACATGGCGCTTAGGATTGATCGCTTCGCCGCCCATCGACGTCACTGACTCGAAGCCGACCAGAATCAGGATGGCTACCGTCGCTTGGACGAACATCCACCCGAAGTTATGCATTTTCACGACTGAGCTGCCGCTCGCATGTGTAAGGAAGTTGCCCATGGCATCCTTATCCGGATAGCTGATCTGATAGGGCACCGGCTTCCCGTCAGCGCCCATCTTCGGCTGCGGAACCATGTTGGCATCGCGCACGATCGTTTCCGTCGTTTGCCCATTCGCCGTGGTCTGCGTCGTGGCAAATTCGTAGGTGTAAGCCTCGCCGGACACCGAATCAAACAGATAGGCCACGCTTCCCGGCGGATGATTCAGGCGATACCCAATCGCGAGAACAGAAAAGACCAAAAGCGCGCTGATCTGAATCACGTTAATGGCAATGTTTACCGCCGTCGAGCCTGTAACACCTCGGTGTGCGATGTACGCGACCCCCAGCGAAAACAGCACTGCAACCACCATCTCGAACATCGTTCCAGGGTTGGTGGCGCTCATGAAGTTGGGATACAGCGTGCCAACG
>QHYS01000055.1:18637-35986 GCA_003223325.1 Acidobacteriota bacterium | reverse complement strand
CAAACTGCGGTCGCCAAACAAAGTATCAGCGCGAATAGAATTCCGATCCACATCGCCGGGGCCGTTACCCCGGTAGTCGCCTGGATCGAGAACGTCAGCCATAAGAAGGCCCCCGGTGCGATGAGCGCCATAGCATTCATCGTCAACCCTGTGAGGCCCAAGGTGGCTTTCATCTCCGTGGTGCTTTTTTCGGCCATCTAAGATTGCCTCTCTCGTCGTGGATTTCCTGCTGCCCGGAGCGTCCCAGCCGCGAGCGCCGCAAGAATAGCCGCACGGCTGCACAACGCAAAACGCAACGTTTCGATCAAACCCATCGGGATTTTTGATACGCGCCGAACTGTCGGCACTCGGCTCTCTTCGCCGTGGTTTCGCGGTGCAAACTTTGATAGCCGAAACTATTAAGTTATGTGATATTGCCGATACGCTTGGGCAAGCTCTTCTCCCTGGCGCAGAGGATGTGCATGAAACTTGCCGGCTTTCTACTGCTGCTCGCCGGATGGGCCATCGTCGTGGCCGCCGTTGTTCTTCTCCTACCCGCGAACGCGAGAGTGATTTTCGTGCTTGCTGGAGTTGGCGTCGAAATCATCGGCTTCACGCTCGTCATCCGTTCGAATCCTCTCGTAGGCCGGGAAAAAGAGTGACCTCCGTGCTCTTGCCCATCTCGACCGCAGAAATTGGTCTCCTCATCGTCCTGATTCTTCTCGCGCCCTTCTCGGTCGCGGGGCTCTCGCTGATCAATACCGGACTCGGCCGTTCACGCAGTGCCGCACACTGTCTGCTTACCTCGCTCTGCATCTTCGCGGTTGCGGTCGCTGTGTACACCATCTGCGGATTCGCATGGCAAGGATATATCGGAGCTCCGGCCCACGTGATCGCCGTTGCGGGACAACCATGGAATTGGCTCGCGCGCAGCCCATTTTTTCTTCGCGCGATTCAATTCGATGGCGCCCCCATTTCTCTCGCCGCAGGCCTGCAGATCTTCAGTGTGGGATTGGCTGCGCTGATCCCGCTGGGTGCGTGCCTGGACCGCTGGAGACTATCTGCCGCCTGTGCTTCCACGGCGCTCTTGGCTGGATGGACATATCCACTCTTCGCGCATTGGGTCTGGGGCGGCGGCTGGCTCGCGCAGCTCGGAACAAATTCCGGAATGGGCCGCGGCGTTATCGATGCCGGAGGCAGCGGCACGATCCAAGCCGTGGGCGGCCTCACGGCGCTGGCCATCGCCTGGATTCTCGGCCCGCGACGCGGCAAGTATTCGCTCGAAGGGATGCCCACCGCCATCCCCGGCCACAACGCCGTTCTGATTTTGTTGGGCTGTTTCCTGGCCTTCTTCGGATGGCTGGGACTCAACTCCGCCGGCGCTATCTTGTTTGCAGGCGCGGCCCCGGGGCGCATTGTTCTGATTTCCATCAATACAGCGCTTGCTGCCGGCGCTGCCATTCTCGCATCCGTCTTGATCACGGGCATGCGTTTTGGCCGGCCCGATGTCTCCATCAGTGCCAATGGCTGGGTTGGCGGACTGGTGGCCAGTAGTGCTTCCTGCGCGTTCGTTAACCCGCTCGCGGCCCTTGTGATTGGCGCGATTGCTGGCACGCTCGTCACATACTCGGTGGAATGGTTCGAATTGCATCTCGGCGTCGACGATCCAGGCGGCGCCATTTCCGTGCATGCCCTTGGTGGCCTTTGGGGTTTATTGGCGGTAGCCATTTTCGCGCACCTCCCCGCTCCGCTCGTCGACGTCGGGCGAGGACTTTTCAGACCGGCTCCCACGCGCGGCGCGGGCCAAGCGCTCGCACAGATTGTAGCCGTCGCGACCCTCATTGGTTTCGTTTTGCCGCTGACCTATGGTCTCAACTTGGCGCTGAATCGAATCTGGCCGCAGCGTGTGGTCATGGAGGGTGAAAGGCAGGGTCTGGATCTTTACGAACTCGGCGCCGGCGCCTATCCCGAATTTGTCACCCATAGCGAGGAATTCGGCCAGTTCCGTTGAAAGCGTCAGCGCCGCTCACCGTCCTCCCTTGCGGGAGTAGAATTGGTGGTGCGAGCCATGCCGTCCAATGATGAAAAGGCGCATGGGGAGAAAATTTACGGCAGCAAAGCTCCTGACCAAGTCAGTTGGTATCGTCGGCATCTCGAAAGGTCACTTTCGCTGATAGAGCAGGCGGCTGGCTCTCTTTCTGCGGTTATTGCCCCAAAGCGGGCAGGCTTAAAACCACGGTCAGTACAAATGTAAGAAGACCACCCCATTGCTTCCTTAAGGTAAAGCTCCTTTCAAGCTTGCTTTCTACAGCAATGAAGCATCGTCGCTTCGGCGGAGAATTTACGTGGCGGCTCAGGAGAAAGACCAAAGCAATGTTTCGATATAACTCATCCAAGAGTTTTAAAATATTGCCCCGCTGAAAACATCGATGGGACTCATGTAAAAAACAAGCAGGTCCTATTTCCTTCGCGTATCATTTCTACTGCACGGAGCACCTCACGCGCTGGCGACATGACGGAACCAAAGACGGAACAGCGAACCGCAGCGAAAACGGGTTGGACGCGAAATCCCGGGGCCAACGGCGCAGCAGTTCGTACCGATGAACTCACCCGCCATTACCACCTGGGCAGTTCGCTGATCCGAGCCGTCGACGGCATCACTCTCGAAGTGCAGGCCGGCGAATTCGTCGCCCTTCTGGGCGCCTCCGGCTCTGGCAAATCGTCTTTGCTCAACTTGCTTGCCGGCCTCGATCGCCCCACTTCAGGCGCTATCTTCGTCCTCGGACGCGAGCTCGGCTGCATGACCTCACTCGAATTGTCGCGCCATCGTAATCAAACCATCGGCATTGTCTTTCAATCCTTCAACCTTCTTCCCCGCATGACGGTCACGGAAAATGTGGAACTTCCTCTGCGTCTCGCGGAAGTGCCGCGTGTGTCTCGGCCGTCGCGCGCCAAAGAAGCGCTCGAGCGCGTTGGCCTAGGTGAACGCGTGGCGCATCGCCCCGGCGAGCTCTCCGGCGGCGAACAGCAGCGCGTGGCCATCGCGCGTGCCATGGTCAATCGCCCGCGCATTCTGCTCGCCGACGAGCCCACCGGAAATCTCGACAGCAACACCGGCGAGGAAATTTTGCGTCTCATCTCCGGTATCAATCGCCCATCGAACGGCGAAGAGCCCGCGACCGTGCTTATGGTCACACATGAGCGCGCTCTGGCCGAGCGTTACGCCGGCCGCATCGTCACTCTTGCCGACGGACGCATCGAACGAATCGAGCAGCGCTGAGGGACGAATATGAAAATCGGCGATCTAACGGAACTGGCAACTCAAAACCTACGCGAGGCCATCCTCCGCAATTCGCTCACGACCCTCGGCATTGCTGTGGGAGTCGCGTCGCTCGTAGCCATGCTTTCCCTCGGCGTGGGATTGCAGCAACTGATCAACCGCCGGCTGGAGCGCAACGGCCTCTTCGATACGGTTCTGGTCCGTCCTCGAACTTCCTTCAACGCCACTGGCCAGATCCGCCGCAATCGCGATTTCGGAGCCGACCGAACGAGCGATCGGACCGATGACCGTAACCAAAGCGACGCCCGCCGCGATCCCCCCGATTCCGACCTCATCTCGAAACCTCTCGACCAAGACTCGCGCCACCAACTCGCGCAACTCCCGCACGTCCTCGAGGTCTATCCCGAGTTTCGCTTCACCGGTGATTTTCGTTTCGGTTCTGCCGGCCACCTGACGCAGGTGACGAGCCTCCCCACTTCCGCCTCGACCGTCGACGGCCTCGAAGGCATGCAAGGGCATTTCTTCTCCGCACCCGATTCCCACGAAGTCATTCTCCAGGCCGACGTCGCCGCCGATCTTGCCGATTCCCAGCACCTGCGGCCCGCCGACATGCTGGGCAAGGATCTTGTGCTGCGCTACGCCGGCCGCGAGCCCCTGCCTGCACCCTCGGCCAACTCCCGCGCGCGCGATCGCGCCTCCCCCGATGACGCCGCCTTCGGCTTTTCCATCATTTCCTCCCGCATATCGCTGCGCGTCGTCGGCATCGTCGATGCCGAAACGATCGCCTCTGGCGCGAATGCTTTTGGGCGTTCCGGCGCCTATGTTCCGCTCGTCGTTGCTGAAGAACTCGGCGTCGTCCAGGGCAATGACATGGGTGAGGTCGTACGCGAATCCGCGCTCGGCGCCAACGGCCAGCACTACACCAACCTCACGGTGCGCGTCGAGCGCCCGGCAGATGTCCCCGCCGTCGAAGAATCCGTGCGCCAAATGGGCTATGCGCCTTTTTCGCTGCTCGATCTCACGCGCAATCTCCGCCGCCTCTTCGCCATTCTGGATTTGCTGCTGGGTATTTTCGGCAGCCTGGCCCTTGCGGTCGCCTCCTTGGGAATTATCAACACGCTGGTCATGGCCATCCTCGAGCGCCGCCGCGAAATCGGGATCCTCAAGGCGCTCGGCGCCTCCGACAAAGATGTTCGCCAGCTATTTTTTGCCGAAGCCGGTGTGATGGGATTGGTGGGCGGGCTGGCGGGAGTCGTCCTGGGATGGGGCATTGGCCGCCTGATTCAGCTCGGCACGAACTACTATCTGCGCCAGCAGCAGATTCCAGCCGAAAATATCTGGACCGTGCCCGTGTGGCTGGTCGCCTTGGCAATCGTCTTCTCTCTCGTCGTCAGCCTGGCTGCGGGACTCTATCCCGCCACCCGCGCCGCGCGCCTCAACCCTGTCGAAGCCCTGCGATACGAGTGAATTAAATCCCTGACAGGTAAGCCCAGGCGCGACCAGAATGTCCACTATAAAAAATGAAACGGGGCATTCCGCTGAGGGTCGGAACGCCCCGCCTTCCCCTGCCTGCCTCCGCATCGGCAGGCAAGCCTGTTACGCAACGCTTTCGTCGCCGCGCAAGAATTCGTATCGGTGGATTTCCGCGACGATGCCCGACCGCCCCTCGTCCTCGTCATCGGTGCGATGAACGCGTCCCAGGCAGCGTACCCGCACCGGGCCCGCCAGGGTGACCTCGTGGGGCAGCGTCAAAACAATCTCCACCGGCGAGCCGTGGCTCACCTGTTTGGGCAAAAAGAAGTAGACGCCTCGCGAGCTGACGTCTCTCGATTCGGTCTGCGCCTCGCCAACGGCCGCTCCGCTGGTCCAGCGCACGGTCATTGGCAGCTTAATTTGAAAGCGACGGGCCGCACGCCGCTCTGGATAGGCCACGATATCCTCCAGACTGACATCCTTCGATTTACACACTAACGCGGCGGCGTGCGACCGCTCAATAGACCTTTTGTTTAGTCCTGCGGCTGCGATCGTAGTACTGGTGTACTAGGGAATTCGGTCTGCCAACGGACCCGTGTCTCGTCTCCGCTCAAACAGCCCGGGCGAAATCGGACTGTCTCACCGCGAGTGCCGCCGCCAGCAGGTTTACTTTGCGGGTGCCCAGGGGCTGGACTCTGAGCTCTTTACCATTTCCAATCATCTAGCGGCGCGTCTCCGTTTCCCTATTCCACCGCACCGCTCTTGATGATCGAAGCTCGCCGATAAGCAGCCAGAATGTCATCCAGCGAAAGCAAACCCACCAGATGCCGGGCATCGGCGCGATGCACAACCGGCAGAAAAGGTGCGTCCCGAATCAAACGCAGCGCCAAGTCCAACGACTGATCCGGGTGCAGGCGAGGCAACCGCCCGCTGGTCAGAATCTGCGATAGGGGCTGGCCGCCTTTCCCTGCCCTGGCCGCATCCTGCAAGGCGCTCTTGTGCACGAGCGTCCATCGGCCCGTATCGTAGGAGACCAGCAGCGGGTCTTCCGTCATGTCCCCAAGTCGCGAGTAGGCGTCCGCCACAAGATCGCTGGCCTTCAGAATCAGCCCCGCCGGTTTCCGCATGGCATTTTCCACCAGCAACGTCGTCTGCTCCCGCCCTTCTTCCATGGACGGCAGATCAAGGCCCTCCTCGCGCGTCATCAAGTCGAAGATAGCGGTCTGCTGGAAGCGC
Source organism: Acidobacteriota bacterium (assembly GCA_003223325.1). GTDB lineage: Bacteria > Acidobacteriota > Terriglobia > Acidiferrales > UBA7541 > Palsa-189. The sequence goes on along the minus strand of QHYS01000055.1, from coordinate 30,018 downwards.
CTGCCAATAACGTAGGCGATCGCATTCGAGATGATTACCGGCACAATAATCGAGTAATTTCCGCTTACCTCCAGCACCATGAATACGGAAGTCATCGGCGCGCGCAGGAAGCCGGCAAAGAGCGTGCCCATGCCCACCAGTGCATATGCGCCTAGCGGACCCGCCGCGCCAGGAAAGAACTGGTGCTGCAGGGTTCCCACGGCCGCGCCCACCATGGCTCCGACAAAGAGCGCTGGCGCGAACATTCCGCCTGGCGCGCCGCTGGAAATCGAGAGGCTCGTGGCCAGCACCTTTAGCAATGCTAGCGCCACCAGGGTCCGCCACAGAAATTGCCCGTGCATGGCCTGATCCATGTATTCGTATCCCGCACCCATGATTTGCGGAAACTTCAGCCCGATTCCGCCAATCATCATGCCTGCCAAGGCCGGCTGCAGGTAAAGCGTCCAGCGCGGCAGCCGCCGCGTGCGCGCTCGCACCCATCGCAGCAGCTTCACGAAGATCAAGGACATGATCCCGCCAAGCACGCCCAGCGCGGCATAGGAGAGCAATTCCGTGGGATGAGCCATGCTATACGGCGGAATCTGGAAAAGAGGTTGCGCGCCCAGAAACAAGCGCATTACCACTACCGCTGCCACCGCCGCCAGTACCACGGCCCCCAAAATCCCTGCGCTCCAGGTGCCGATCACCTCTTCGATCACAAACAAAACTGCGGTAATCGGCGCATTAAAAGCTGCCGCCAGCCCCGCCGCGGCGCCCACCGGAGCGATCAGGCGCCCTTTTTCCCGCGAGAGATGTAGCCGCCGCCCCAGTGCAGACGCGATTCCCGCGCCCATCTGCAGCGACGGATCTTCGGGCCCCAGCGACTGGCCGCTGCCGATGGCCAGCGCACAGGTCAAAAATTTGCCGATCACCGTGTCGAAGGAAATATAGCCGTCATAGATGTATACGGCGGACTTCGTCTGCGTCACGCCGCTGCCCTTCACGCGCGGAAAGATGCGCAGCACGATGAAAGCGAGCAGCAGGCCCGCCACCGTCGGCACCAAGACCACGCGTATTGGCCCGGGATTAATTCCGGATCCGAGCAGCCACAGCCGCGTGTAATCGATGGCGATGCGGAAGCAAACCACGGCCAGCCCCGCATAGAGCCCTATAATGACGGAGAGAAGCAGAAAAAAATTGTCTTCGCGCATGGAAAGGCCGGCCCGCGCTCGTTCCAATGCCTCGAGCACGACGGCTTTCAGGCGTTGTGCAAAAGTACTCTTACCTCGTTCGCCGGGAAGCTCTGCACTCCAGTCGGGGACATCCTCGGTCTTCACCTGGCTCTGTTCCGCGTTTCGCGCGGACCAAGGCTCGGCTTCCGGCGATCTTTCGTTAGGCCGCTGTGGCTCACTCATGTGTGGGAGGCGTGCGTTCTTGTTCCGATCCGCACGATGGCGGCATTCGTCGCGTCCGCAGGCGGGCCGCAGTTTTCCGTGGCCGCGGACTCCATCTCAAAGATAAACTCCATCAGCGGATCTAATTGCTCGATGTGCCTGGCCAGAGTCACCTCGGCCAGTTCGTCGCTGGCTGCGTCAGTGAACGGAGTGAGATTCCGGCTCGGCTCAGGCAAGGCAATCCCGTGCTCCTTCGCGCACGATTCGATCCGGATCACCGCTGCGTCATAGTCCCGAATGGCGCGGCGCGCCCGCTCTCTTGGATCAAGTCCTAGGCGGCTCGGATCAAGCGCCAAGGTCGCTTGCGCGATAGCCAGGTTCTCTACCACATGTGCCTGCTCGGTCTCGCGCGACCCGGAGTCATTTGCCCGCGCCCCGGGCCGCCTCTTTTGCTGTGCATCTTCTCGAATGGCATTCTCAAGGTATCTGACCGCATCCCGATCGTTTCCCAGTTGGAAATCGGCCTCTCCCGCGCCGGCCATAGCTTCGTAGTTGCGACTGTCGAGCCGCAGCGCTTGCTGGAACTGTTGCAGCGCCTGCTGCGGCTGCCCTGCCTGCAGCATCAGTTGCCCCACCTGCGCATGGAGTGCCGGGTCGGGAGGAATTGCCGTGGCCATTGCCAAGAGCACTGCTTGCGCCTCGGTCTTCTCCCCACGGTCCATTAGATAGTGGTAGAGCTCCAGGCGCACATCCAGCCGCCTACGCAAAACGTCTCCGGCATCTTGATCCCAGACCCCCAAAATCGCCCCGTTGTAATAGCGCTTCGCGTCCGCATCGTTACCCATGCGCGCCGTCAGGTGCGCCAGTTCCAGGTTCACGGGGCTGTTTCCCGGAGCCCGGTCCCACATGTCCAGCAGATAGGATCGCGCCGCGTCGCTATTGCCGGTGGCAATCAGAGCTCGTACGAAGTTGAGTTCGTATTGCTGCTGCTCGTCGCGTGAAAGCTCACGCTGTGCATACACCAAAGCGGCACGAAAATCCGATAACGCGGCCGCCGCGCGGCCCGCTTTCAGCTCCGCATTGCCGCGATCGAACCAGGACCGCGCCAGTTCCGCCCGCCGGCCGTGATAGAGCTGCGCCGCGAATCCGGTGATGCCAAATGCAACCACCAGGCCGAGAACGCAAAGCAGTAAAATCGTTTCACGCGAATGCAGCCAGTAACGCCGCGGCCGCATGCTGCAATGGCACACGATCTGCCCTTGGGGAATTGTGCGTCCGCATTTCGGGCAAACCTGCGAGAACTCCATCCCTGCTAGCCTCCCCTCGAAGTCGTGACAAGTATCGTATCGCGATAAGTCCCCTGCTCAAAACCGCTGGCCGGCCTCTGCGCTGGTTCGATTACAACCGGCTGCAAATGCCGGGCTAAAGGCCGGCGCTACGTTCAAGGCGAACTGAGGGCCCGGCGGCCTCAACGATTGCAGTAGACAGCACGAAACAGCAGATCCCTCGTCGTTAGCCCTCATGAAGACATGCGGGCTAACTTCCTCGGGATGACAGATTGTGTGGACCTCTCCTTACCATTTTTGTGTGTCCACTCCTCAGAATGACAGGTACGTGGTTTGACATCTCTGAGTGCCGGTGCAATCGTCCTCGAACGATCTGGCACCAAAACGAAAATCCGCGCAAGGCGCGACACCTCAAGGCAACTCAGGAGCTAGGAACCGAAGGTAGGCAGGAAGATCAGGAGTGGTCGATGAGGCGGTGGTGGATGGCGTAGAGCGCGAGTTCGAGACGGTCGGAGACGCCCAGCTTATCGAAGATATTATGCAGGTGATTCTTGACGGTCTGTTCGCTGATGAAGAGCTTTTCCCCGATCTCTTTATTCCGGTAGCCTTGCGCCACCAGTTGCACGATCTCTTTTTCGCGATCGCTGAGCAGGGGCTTATCCCGGCGCGGCCCGTTATCGGAGCTCTTGGCGAAAGCTTTCATCACCTCCGCGGTCATGCGGTTATCGAGCCAAATCTCGCCGCCATAGACCCGGTGAATGCTCTTGACCAGCAGATCGCTGGCGGATTGCTTGAGCACAATTCCGCGCGCACCGAGGCGCATGGCACGGACCACGTCGCGATCGTCTTCTGCCGCGGTGAGCACGATTACGCGCGTGGGCAGAGAATCGAAATTGACTTCCTCAAGCACGGCAAGGCCGTCTTTATCCGGCATGCGCAGGTCCAACAGCAGAATATCCGGCTTGAGCTTCGTGAGCATGCGGATACATTCGTTGCCATTGGAAGCTTCGCCTACGATGGTGATGTCTTCTTCGCCATCCAGAAGCTTGCGCAGGCCGTCACGGAAAATGACGTGATCGTCGGCCATCAAGACACGGATAGACTGTTTGGCTTTAGCCATGTCAGCTGAGCGGAACCTCAACGGTCAATCGAGCCCCATGGCCAGGCGTAGACTCCACCATCAACACACCCCCGACGCTTCTCGTGCGGTCTTTGATCGAAATCGGACCCAGGCGCAGGCGCTCAAGTTCGTCCCCGGTGTAACGTCCTGCGAAACTGAAGCCTTCGCCGTTATCGTCGATGACCAATACAACTTTCGCCTCATTTTGCCACAGTTTTACCACGACATGCGTGGCGCGAGCATGCTTTTTTACGTTGTGAAGTGCTTCTCGGTAAATCTGAAACAATTCGCGGCAGATGCGGTCCGGCAAGTCCAGCATGGCTGCATCAATAAGCAGGTCCAGGGCCATGGAAGACTCATTGCGGAAGCGCTCGGCGAACCCGCGCATGAGGTCCACTAAGTCAGCGCTTTGCACGCCCAGCGGGCGCATATCCATGACCATGCGGCGCAACTCCTGGGTTTCGGTCCGCACCGTATGCTGCAGGGTTGCCAATTCCCCGGCCACCTGCTCGGGCGTGTGCGGCAGCCTGCGGCGCAGCACATCGAGTTGGATTTCGATGCTCAAGAGCGTCTGGAGGATGCCGTCGTGGAGATCGCGCGAGATGCGGCTGCGCTCACCCTCGATCGCCCGCATGCGCAGCCGCCGCAACAGAAGCAGGTTTTCGAGCGGCGGCCCCAGATGCCGCACCACGCGCTCGAGGCGCTGCAGGTCCTGAGGCAGATGCGGGCGCCGCGAGTTTGCCAGCATCAGCCTTCCTACGGGCTGGTCATCGAAGCTCACCGTTACGCCGAGCATGGAACGCAAGCCAAGCTCCTGCTTGGTTTGTTCGGGCATACGCGGCAATTCCGGCAAATGCTGCCCGTCGTTACGATTCCAGCCGAAGGCGGCGCGGAGGCCGTTCCCTTGATTCCAGCAAAGGCTGGCTTCCGGATTGTCCAAGAGAAACGTATCTCCCTTCGAGAGCGGCAGATTCTCCGGCGTCAGGCGCTTGGCATCGTCCGGCGCTGCGGTCCAGACGAATATGCGCTCCAGTTCCATATCGCGAAAAGCAAATATCCCTCTTTCGCAATCAAAACCGCGCGCGAGTTCCCCGAGCACCAGTCGCAGCGACTCCGCTACACCCTTTTCTGCCTGCAACATGGCCGTGAGCCGCACCAGAAAATCGTGCTCGGAAGCGTGCAGGCGATTACGGTAACCCATGAAGGAAAGGCCGACTCCGCCGGTGAACGTACCCGCCACAAGCGCAACCCAGGAAAGCACTTCCATCCATCCGAAGCCACCCCTCCATGCGGCCCTGAACAACACGGCCAAGGTCACTGCGCCTGCCAGCAGAATCGAGCGCTCCAGTCCCCAGCGAATGCCGGCCGCCAGGGCCACGAAGAGATAAACGAACCAGAACGCGGCTGCCGAGTGCGTCAGCAGAAGGAAGACCTCGAGCGCCGTCAGGTCAGCCAGCAGGGGAAACTGCCATTCGCTCAAGCGCGGAACGTATTCGAGCAACAGGAGCGCAAGAGCCGCTCCGAGGTAGCCCAGCACGAAGGCGACAGCATGAGGGCCCCGAGCCTGCGGCGGTTCCTCCAGCAGAACCCCCAAGGCCAGGACCATAAAAATCGGGCGGGCGTAGGTGATCTGCCGCTCGAGGTGGCGACGTTCAACGGTGTGCGGCTGCATGGGGATCGAAGCGAGCTTCTATTCCAAACCAAGCGGCGCCAGAGCGCCAGAGCAGAGGGGGAAGGGTTTTCCAAGACGTTAATGTCAAATAGAGTGTGGAGTAGCCTGGTTCACAATTCTCAAAATCGGCGTACAATAGCACTATGGGAGCGTGCGAACGCCAAAGAGACCTGCAGATCAGGCGCAGAGCATTTCACGTGGCAATTGCCCTGATTCTCGTGATTTGCGCGATTTCGCCTTTCCTTGAATCGGCCGTCAATTGGAATGATTCCGTCTTCGCCACCGGCTATGACGGCGAAACTACGTTCGCGGTGCTGGTGCTTTTGTTGGAGTTGGTTATTTCGCTCGCAGGTCTGCCAGTTTGTCTATCCCGGAACGCACGGTTGTGCGAAAGAGTTGTCCTAGAGCAGTCATGGCTTACGCGCGAATCGGATTTCGGCATTAAGATTCCCGAACTCTCGCCTCCTCGACCTCTGCGCATCTAGAACTCTCGCTTCTGGAAAGATCAGCTTCGGCACTTTGTCGTCGCGTTGATTCCTACTCGTACGGAGCGAGATTTCCATGAATTCAGCATTGGCGCGTTTTCTGTACATCGTCGCTGTCTTGCCGCTAACGGGTTGCGGGATCGAGCGATATCACGCGGCTGCCATCGTCCCCGCGGAAACCGCTGCCAGTTTCGAGTCGCGCAATCTCAGCGACTCAGGCTTGCAAACGTTCGTGGAGAAAAGCTTGGGTCAGCCCACGTCGCCCTGGCCGCCGAAGCTCTGGGACCTTCAGACTCTCTCGCTGGTCGCCTTGTATTTCAGTCCCGAGATGCAAGCGGCGCGCGCACGTCTGGCGGGGGCAGAAGCAGCAATGGTGACCGCCGGCGCACGCCCCAATCCTATCTTCGACCTTTCTCCGGGCGTTCCCAGCCCCTACTTGCTGGCGCTTGATTTTGCCGTGCCGATCGAGACCAAGGGCAAGCGTGGATACAGAATCCGTTCCGCACGCAACCTGGACCAGGCTGCGCGCTCCGACCTTGCCGATTCGGCTTGGAAAGTGCACAGCGGTGTCCGCAGGGCCTTGCTGGATCATCTTTTGGCCTCGCGGAGTTTAGAACTGTTTCACTCCGAGGAGCAGACCCGCACCGAACAGGTAAGACTTCTGCAGGAAAGGTTCGTGGCCGGCGACATCCCCAGACCGGAACTCGATCTTGCCCGCATAGAACTTTCCAAGACGCATTTGTCCATCAGCGCCGCAGAGGGTCGGGTGGCTGAAACGAAGGCGGCTTTGGCCGCGGCGATGGGGATTTCAGTCGCCGGACTCGAAACGCTCGAGTTCGCATGGTCAGACTTGGACTCTCCGCCTAGTGCGCAGTCGCTTTCTCCTCAGGAAATTCGCCGCGAGGCGCTTCTTGATCGGCTGGACATCCGCCGCTCCCTTGCCCAATACGCAGCAACGGAAGCTGACCTACAGCTAGAGATTGCTAAACAGTATCCCGACGTGCAAATCGGGCCAGGTTACACGTTCGAGGAACGGAACAATTTCTTCACGCTGGGACTCTCGATTACCCTGCCCCTCTTCAATCGAAACCAAGGACCCATCGCCGCAGCCGAGGCAAAACGCAAAGAAGCCGCGGCTACCTTCTTGCAGAAGCAGGCACAAGTCATCGGGGATAGCGAAAAGGCCCTGGTCGTTTACTCGGCGGCGCTCAATGAATTGGCCGAAGCCGACCAGTCTCTCCGGCAACTTCAAGACACTCAATTACGCATGACGCGCCTAGCGGTCGAGGTGGGTGAAGAAGACCGGCTTACTCTCAACGGAATGCAACTCGAGAGCGCGGCGGTAGCGCGAGCGCGGCTCGATGCGCTGAGTCGCGCCCAGATCGCTCTCGGCGATCTGGAAGACGCGGTCCAGCGGCCACTCAGCCCGAACGACAAGTTTCCCCTGAGTCCCGAATCTCTCGCACTGAGTAACGCGACGACGGAGGCAGGCCGATGAAGATCAATTGCGAATTTGGGAAGAGGGGCCTCGGTCTTTTGATCTCGACCCTCTTGATGCTGATGTTTCTTGGCGCCTGCAAGAACATCGGCAGGGATGAGGATGATGAGGACCGCGCGCGAAGTGCTCCCGCGACGCGGCCGCCTGCGCAAATCTCATTTGACAATGGAGACGTAATTCTTACCATGGACGAACCAGCGCAGAAGCGTATGGGCATTGAAGTTGGCGCTTTGGCGGGAACATCGAACCGGCCACAGGCAGATGTGCCCGCCACAGTCTTATCGGTACAAGACCTCGCGACCTTCCGGAACGCGTACGTTTCCGCCTTATCTCAGATTGAGAAGAGCCGCGTAGATATCGAGGTCGCCCGTAAACAATACGCCCGCGTCAAAACATTGTTCGATAGCGACCAAAACATCTCCGCAAAGACCTTGGAGTCTGCGGAAGGAAATCTCCGCGCGCTCGAAACGGAGGAGCGAGCGGCAGAGCAACAGCTAAAGCTGCAGGGCTCCATGGCCGAGCAGCAATGGGGCGGCGTGGTGGGGAAATGGGCGATGGACGGATCGCCGGAACTGGATGGGATTCTGGGCATGCGCGACGTGCTAATCCAAGTGACGCTTCCGTTTGATCAGAATTACGCTGCCCCCAAAACGATCCTCCTGGAAGTTCCAGGCCGGACCCGCGCGGAGGCCACTTTCATCTCAGCATTCCCCCGGGTCGATCCGCGCATCCAGGGCCGGAGTGTTCTCTACTCGGCTCCCGCCCGACCAGACTTTACGCCGGGCGTCAATCTGGTTTCGCACCTCGCGGTGGGTCATTCGATGCACGGCCTCGTCGTGCCCGCCTCAGCCGTAGTCTGGTCTGATGGAAAAGCCTGGGCCTACGTGCAAACCGGTGCGCGACAGTTTTCACGTCGCGAGGTGGTGACGGAGTCTCCGGTGGATGCGGGTTACTTTGTCTCGACGGGTTTCTCTGCAGAAAACAAAGTGGTCACCAAAGGCGCGCAATCGTTGCTCTCGGAGGAGGCAGTGTTGAAGGGCTATGGCGGCGGTCAGACCGATGAGAACTGAAACGCGGAGGCCGCCATGCTGAATGCCATCGTCAGATTTTCCATCCGCTTTCGCGGAATCGTGATCGCGCTGGCTTGCGCGTTGCTCGTATACGGAATCTTTTCGCTGTTTCGCTCCTCGTACGATGCGTTTCCCGATTTCGCGCCTCCTCAAGTTTCTGTACAGACGGAGGCGCCCGGTCTTTCCCCGGAGCAGGTGGAAGTTCTGGTCACGCAGCCCATCGAGAACAGCATCAATGGCGCCACGGGCATAGGCTCGCTGCGCTCGAGATCAATTCAGGGCCTTTCGGATATTACGGTAGTATTCCGTGCGGGAACGGACATTTACCGCGATCGCCAGTTGGTGGCCGAGCGTCTGTCAGCTATCGCCAACGAGCTTCCGACGGGAGTACAGGCGCCCCTGATGACGCCGCTCACTTCCTCGACGGCCTGGGTGATGGAAGTGGATTTCACATCGGACAAGCAATCGCTGATGGACTTAAGGACGATAGCAGACTGGACGATCAAGCCGCACATTCTGGCCGTTCCCGGAGTGGCGGGTGTCGAAGTTAGCGGCGGTGACGTGCGCCAGCTTCAATTCCAGATCGATCCACAGAGGCTGGTGCAGTACGGAGTCGGTGTGGAGGACGTGATTGCAGCGGCGCGAGAGGCTACCGGGGTTCGCGGAGGCGGCTTCATCGAAACCGCTAATCAGCGCATCGTATTGCAAACGGAAGCCCCCTCGGCATCGCCGGCGCAACTTGCGGGGACGGTTTTGGTCCATCACAACGGCGCCAATGTCACGCTGGGCGATGTGGCGCGCGTGCAAGAAGCGCCTGCGCCGCGGATAGGCGCGGCCTCGGTGCGAGGAAAACGCGGCGTGAGCATGATCGTCGACGGCGCTTACGGAGCGAACACGCTAGAGGTGACGCAGGGCATAGACAAAGCGTTCGATGAGCTGCAACCCGGCCTCGAAGCGCAAGGGGTCGCAGTGCATCGAGATGTACTGCGGGCGGCCGACTTCATAAACGTAGCGCTAAACAATGTCCGCGACTCCTTGCTGATTGGCGCCGCCCTAGTCATCGTGGTGCTCTTCCTGTTTCTCTTCAACCTCCGTACGGCGGCGATCTCGTGCACGGCTATTCCTCTGTCTCTCCTGACAGCGATCATCGCCCTCAACAAGATGGGGTTGAGTCTAAATACCATGACACTGGGAGGGCTTTCGATTGCGATCGGTGAAGTTGTTGACGATGCCGTGATCGACGTCGAGAACATCTACCGGCGGCTTCGGGAAAATCGCTCACTGGCGAATCGTCGCTCGCTCTTTCAGGTCGTGTTCGACGCCTCGATCGAAGTACGCGGCGCGGTCGTCTACGCTACTTTCGCGGTCATCCTTGTCTTTTTTCCCGTGCTGAACATGTCCGGACTTGCCGGGAACCTCTTCGGGCCGCTCGGTGTGGCGTATATCTGGGCCATCCTTGCATCGCTTGTCGTAGCCCTGACCGTTACACCCGCTCTCAGCTTGACTCTGCTCGGCTGGCGTGACCTTCATGCACAAGAGCCGCCTATCGTTCGTTGGCTGAAACGTAGGTACGAGGCAATTCTGCTTCGAGTGGAGAGAGCGCCACGTCTGCTCGTGCCGGCTACCGTCGGCCTGCTGGTGGCCGGAGGACTGGGTGCGGTGTTTTTCCTGAGCAGTTCGTTTCTTCCCGAGTTGCGGGAGGGAAACATCACGGTACACATGACCGCTGTTCCCGGTACTTCTCTCGAAGAGTCTTTGCGAATGGGAGACCGGCTCACGCAGGCATTGCTGCAAGTTCCCTTCGTGCGCTCTGTTGCGCAGCGCGCAGGCAGGGCCGCATTGGGGACGGACACCATGGGAACGCACGAGAGCGAGATTGACGTCAACCTACAGGCGATCAAGGGAGCACAAGTGCAGGCGTCGCAGCAGCAGATCCGGCGCATCCTGGCGGGAGTTCCTGGCGCGGTTTTGACGTCGAACAGCTTTTTGACCGAGCGAATCAATGAAACCTTATCCGGATATGGAGCCGCGGTGGCGGTGAATGTTTTCGGCAACGATCTCGACCAACTGGACCGCGAAGCGGCGCAGATCGCTCGAATACTGGCGGCGATTCCGGGGGGAGCCGAAGTGCAGCTTCAGTCTCCACCGGGCATGCCGGAGATTCTGGTGCGGCTGCGCAAAGATGGCATCGCACGCTGGGGATTCGATCCGCTTTCCGTTCTGGACGTCGTGCGCACGGCTTATGGAAGTGAAATGGTGGGGCAAACCTACGTGGGCAACCGCGTGTTTGACGTTACCGTGCTGCTGGCATCGACCCGGCGTCCACAAGTGAGCGAGTTAGGGGCTCTGCCGCTCCGGAATCCAGACGGAAAATTTATCGCACTCAGCGAGCTGGCTGACCTGCAGCAATCCTCGGGGCGCTACGTCGTCTTGCACGAAGGAGCGCGGCGCGTGCAAACGATCACGTGCAATGTACGGGGGCGCACCGTGGATTCCTTCGTACAAGAAGCACACAAGCGGATTTCGAGTGTCAAATTTCCCGCCGGCACCTACGTGGGATTTTCCGGAACGGCCGCGGCACAGGCGCAATCGCAGCACGACCTAATGGTGAACTCGTTGCTGGCCGGGTTGGGGATCGTTCTCTTGCTCTCTGTGGTGATGGGAAATAGTCGCAATTTGCTGCTTGTTCTCGCAAATCTGCCGTTTGCGTTGGTGGGCGGTGTAATAGCCGCAGGAGTGACGGGAGGCGATCTGTCGCTCGGGTCGTTGGTCGGGTTCGTGACGCTTTTTGGAATCACACTGCGGAATTCGATCATGCTCATTTCGCACTACGAGCACTTAGTGGAATCGGAGGGCAGGAGCTGGGGACTCGAAACG
>QHYS01000055.1:0-18599 GCA_003223325.1 Acidobacteriota bacterium | reverse complement strand
TGACCCGGGGCGCGAAGTCGAAGGTCCCATGGCGATCGTGATTCTAGGAGGTCTCGTCACTTCGACTCTCTTAAACCTCTTGGTGCTGCCGACACTCGCGTTGCGCTACGGGAGATTTGTACCGCATCAGGCGCTTGGAGCGGGCGCTTGAGCGAACGAGCGCGCAAACAGCGGCGGAAAATTTGCACAAGCGGCGCGTCGCTGTTAAAAAACGAGGTGACTTCGCTATTGCATAGGGAGAAATTGCTGCCTATCCTTGCTGCGAATCGATCGACAACCAGGGATCCGGAGAGTGGAGCAGCAATTCACGCGCAGTGAAGTGGAGCGCATGACCGGCGCTACGCGGCAGCAACTTGAGTATTGGTCCCGCCTGCGGCTCCTGCAGCCGCGCTCGCGTTGGGGCGAGCGATTCTTCAACTTCAGCGATTTGGTCGCCGTGGAAGCGCTGCGGCGCCTGACGGCACAGCGCATTCCCGCGCAGCGGCTCAGCCGAGTGGTGCGGGCATTGAACCGGGACCGGAGGGGCGGCCCATCGAGCCACTGACCGGCCAATTTGTGATGGACTTTGAAACGGCCCGGCTCCAGAGCAAGATTCACTCGCTGGGTCCACGCACTGCCGAAAAATGGTTCGAGCTGGCCATGACGCTGGATGCCAGTGAGGAGACGCTGGCCGAGGCCACTCATGCCTACCGGGAAGCAATTAAAGCCGCACCGGAATGGATCGAAGCGCACATCAATCTTGGCACTGCGCTTTTCCACCTGGGACGCCTCGCGGAATCGCGTGAGGCATTCTATATGGCCATCCAGATCAATCCCCGCAACTCACTGGCGCATTTCAACCTGGGATGTATTTGCGACCGGCTGGGCGATAACCATCGGGCCGTAGACGAATTTTGCGCCGCGCTTGCGTGTACGCCGGAAATGGCGGAAGCGCATCTGAATCTGGCGTTGGTGTATGAAAAGGTGAATCGAAAAGCCGACAGCAAACGCCATTTCTCCGCGTATCTACGGTATGACCCGCATGGACGCTGGGCGGACTTTGCTCGCGCACGGCTGGGCTCGAATGGCCGAACGAGGCGTCGCGCTTCCAAAGTCACTCCATTCCGGCGCGCCCGCAATTAGTGCCGTTCCAACTATTTTGACCAACTGGCTGGGTGAGCTACTCTTACGTTTTGTGAAGTCGGGACCAGCAGGGCGCTATCTCAAACAACGCCTGGTTTCTTTGCTGGCTGAATTCGCAGCAACAAGTTGGAACGGCACTAGCCGCAATCAAGGGCTTGTGCGGCCTTGGCCTGAGCCTTCATATAGAATGGTTGAGGTTGGAGGACCGCACGTGAAATCGAAGAGCTACCTCACACCCCTAACGATTTTTTTCTCCATGCTCGCATTTGTGTTCACGATGCCGGCGCAGGAGAACAGCGCGGAGGTTGCCAAGCCCGGGCCACCGAAGTTTTTGAGCATGGTTCACCAAGAGCTCAAACCCGGAAAAATCGGAGCATACGATGAGCTAGAGACGTCGATCGCACGCATCTACAACCGCGAGGGCATACCGGTTTTTTGGGTGGAACTGGAATCGATGACGGGCCCCCCTGAAGTGCTCTATCTCAATTTATTTGACTCGTCGGAAGAGATGGCCAAGGCCATGGACTCGTTGAATGCGGGACTGGTGGCCCACCCGGAACTCGTGCAGATGCAGGACCGCCTGCTCCAGGACAACACCTCAAACGGAACGACCGTGCTGGGCATTCGGCGCGATGATATGGGTTATCGCGCCAACACCATCGATTTCTCGAAGATGCGCGTCCTGCGGCTGTCTACTGTATTTGCTCATCCAGGTTACGAACGGGCGTTTATGGAAACCGAATGGTCTTTGAGCGAGGCATCAGAAAAGGTGCACGCCCGGTCCGCTTGGGCTGTCTATGAAGTGGCGGGCGGCCTGCCCCAACCTGCGTTCGTCATCGTGACGCCGATGCAATCGCTGCGAGAGATCGACGACATATTCGAGACGGACCAGTCACTCAAGAGAACCGACGGGGGAGCGGTCCAACAACACCTGCAGGAACTGGCGCGGGTTGCCTACGGCACCAGCGACACGCGTCTATTTTCAGTGGGGCAAAGAATGAGCCACGTCTCCAAGAGGTTCGCCGCAGGCGATCCAGATTTCTGGGCGCCCGCTGCAATTTCGGCGCCTCCGGCGGGTGCGGGAAAAAACGATAAGGCGCCTCCGAGAACCACTGGTACGCCAACGCCGAAACCTTAGGGCTAGGGTTTCGGGGGAGTGATCGGACCTTCAGGTGCGGGCGCAGGGCCCAGCGGCGTGGGTTTGGAAGCGCCAGAAGCCGGAGCCGCTGGCGTTAAAGTGAAGGCTACGCCCCGTGCGGCATTCGCATCGATCGTCTTCTGCAGATCGAGGAGATCGACAGAAACGTCATTCCGTTCCCCATAGGCGGTGACGTAGTGCAGGTCGCCATTAGAAACCGTGTAGCTGGCCACGGCGAATACTGAACCATCGTTTAGGTAAAGCAAAGTGTCATTTCGCAATTCTGGGCTGAGGCTGCTGGAAGGAGTCAAATCCTCCGGCGCCAAGGTTTCCGGGGATGGATACTGGTTCACGGGTGGTGTGTATTGGAGGATCGTCGAAGGCTCGGGAGGAACGTACACCGGGTCAGAGGGATAGGCCGACTCAGAAGGATATACCGCTGGAAAGTAGCCGACGCCGTAGCCAAGGTACGGCGAGAGCAGGCCACAGCCCCGTCCTACTCCCCAAAAGCGATTGCAGCCGGGAAAGAGAGATGGGTTAAAACCGAACCCAAACGCACTGGCGGTGCCGAGGAACGGACCAATTGGCCTCATCGGGAATCGCAACGGAGGCCTGGACGGGAAACGGATGCCGGACGTTAGAGGCGGGGGGAACGGCGCGCCGGGGGTGCGCGACGTGGTCACAGGGCTAATGCCCGTTGGCCGGGTAATAGGCCGAGTGATAATAGGACTTGTAATGGTTGGGTGGCTAGCACCCGCTCCGGGGGAACGAACGACGGGCGCTTGCGGCGCTCGGGCCGCACCAGGCCTAGCACCTCCCGCGTGCGCTCCGGCCGCGCCGCGCTGAGCGAATGCGCTCGCCGGCGCGAGGACAAGGCCACAAAGCAAAACGATTCCGCAGATTATTTCCAGGCCAATGGAGAGACGAAACGCGGTAGCTTTCAATGGCCACCCCCCGGACCCGGAAGAGAGTAACACCATCCTGATTCTAGTGCATTCGCTCGACGCCAACAAGAAGTCTTTCGCCCCGAGTCGCAAGCGCATCTTGAGGACTCGAAGTTCCCTGAGAGACTCCGATTTCTCGGGCAGGGAGCGAGTGTAAGCACCAGCTTCTCATTCGAACCCGCTGGTCTGCGTATCCCGACTATGGAACGGTTGTGCGATTATCATTGCTTGTCATTAAAAAATGATGTGCCATTCGAGCGCGACTTGACAGCTAAACTCCTCGGAGCTAGAGTTAATTAGACTAACCGTTTAGTTAAATAAATGGGCAGCGCAATTCATTCTTCGTTGATGAACGTGGCGTCCCGCTTACGGGAGAGCAAATTGCCTGCAGGCGTGGTCCAACCAAGACGTCCCGGCACCGTGCAACGAATTC
The DNA here is from genome assembly GCA_003223325.1 of Acidobacteriota bacterium. Taxonomy (GTDB): domain Bacteria; phylum Acidobacteriota; class Terriglobia; order Acidiferrales; family UBA7541; genus Palsa-189. Next base: position 14,962 of record QHYS01000055.1, on the reverse strand, counting down.
TGCGCGCAGCCGAGGAAAATTTCGCCGAGTGCGGCCTGGCCGGCGCGCGCATCGGGGCCATTGCGCGCGCCGCAGGTGTGAATAAGGCGCTGCTTTATTACTACTTTTCGAGCAAGGAAGAACTGTACCGGTTCACGCTGACCACACTTTTTCGCCAGCTTCGCGCGCAAACGAGCGCCGCGCTCGACCGTCCGGGCACACCCCGCCAGCGGCTCCTACGCTACATCAACAGCTATTTCGATTTCATGATGGCCCACCCGAATTATCCCCGCCTCTTCGAGCGCGAGTTGATGAGCCAAGAGCCACGGCTGGCGGGACTTGTACAGGAACACCTGCGGCCATTGCACCGGCGTATCACGAGCGTAATCCGCGCTGGCATAGCAGAGGGGGAGTTCCGGCGGGTGAACCCGCAGCACACTCTATTCAGCCTGGTGGCGATGACGGTTTTTTATTTTGCCGCGGCCCCGGTCTTGACGCAGCTATGGCACCATGACCCGCTGGCGCCGCGCCGCGTGGCGGTGCGACGCCGGGCCATTCTAGACTTTGTGGAACACGCGTTGTTTCTGCCCGGAGCGAGGAAACGATGAAAGTGTCGCGCTTCTTCTTCTTTCTGATAGGACTTTTCTGCGTGGCGCTGGTCATCTACCTGATCACCACGCCGAGCACGAAGGAGATTCAACTTACCGGCATCATCACGGGCACCGATGCGATCGTCAGTCCGCTGGTGCAGGGCCGACTGCAGAAGCTTCTGGTGGACGAAGGATCGGAAGTGAAAGCCGGGCAACTGATCGCCGAGATCGACCCAACCGAGCTCAAAGACGTGCGAGAATCGGCAACAGATAATATCCGCACACTCCAGGCCCGGTTACTGCAGGCGAACACGACGCTGGCGATGAACGACCGGCAGACCACCGCTGCGGTGCAGCAGGCGGAAGCCACCCTGACGGCCACTCACGCACAACTGGAACAAGCGCGGGCCGCGCTTTCGCTCAACGAAATCACCTACAAACGCAACCAAGGCCTCTTTGATGGCGGGGCGATTGCCGCGCAGGACCGCGATACGGCCGAGTCCAACTATCGTGCTTCGCAAGCGAACGTGAAAGCGCTCGAAGATCAAGTGAAGGCTGCCGAGGCACAGCTCGCGGCGGCCCAGGCGAACCGCCAGCAAGTGGACGTACAGCAGGCGGATATCGCCGCCACTCGCGCACAGTTGGCACAAGCCTCGGCACAACGCGATCAGGCCGATACGCAGCTCGGCTACACCAAAATTGTTTCGCCGATCAACGGTATCGTCTCGGTTCGCGTGGCTCGTCAAGGAGAGGTGGTGCAAGCCGGCGGGCCGGTCGTGACGGTACTGGACGTGGATCATTTATGGGTGCAAGCGGACGTGGAAGAAACCTATGTCGACCAGATTGCCTTCGGGCAAAAGCTCCAGGTTCGCCTGCCCTCCGGCAATACGATCGAAGGCGCTGTCTTTTTCAAAGGCGTGGAAAGCGATTTCGCCACGCAACGAGACGTTAGCCGCACCAAGCGCGATATCAAGGCGTTCACAATCAAAGTTGCCGTCCCCAATTCAGACAGGCGGCTATTCGCGGGGATGACGGCATACGTGCTGCTGCCCCAGCCGACCAGCCAGCGCCGTTGGTTCCATTTCTAGAGGATGCGGATATGAGCGCCATCGAAGTAGACGGATTGACCAAGCGTTTCGGCGATTTCGTGGCTGTCGACCAGGTTCGTTTCAACGTCGAAGATGGCGAGATCTTTGGCCTTTTGGGACCCAACGGCGCGGGCAAGACGACGCTGATCCGCATGCTCACAACGCTCACACCGCCTACGAGCGGAGCGGCGCGTGTTGCCGGATACGACGTGCGCAAAGATGCGGACGGCGTGCGCAACGCAATCGGCGTGATTCCGCAGGCGCTGACGTCGGATCCGGAATTAACCGCCGAAGAAAATCTCACGATTCACGCCAAGCTTTACGGTGTCCCGGCCGAGGGGCGAGAGGCGCTCATCCGCGAGCTGCTGGAAGCGGTGGACTTGACGCGCTTCGCGAAGGCCCTGGTGGGGACTTTTTCCGGCGGCATGCGGCGTCGCCTGGAGATTGCGCGCGGCCTGGTCCATTCGCCGAGGATCCTTTTCCTCGACGAACCGACGACTGGTCTCGATCCGGTTTCGCGGACCAATGTTTGGGAGATGATCGATAAACTCCAAGAGCAGTCGCACTTGACTATCCTGCTGACGACACACTACATGGACGAGGCTGACAAGCTTTGCGATCGGATTGCCATCGTCGACCACGGCAAACTGGCGGCTCTGGATACGCCGACCAAGCTGAAGGACAGCATTCCCGGTAACGACGTCGTAGAGGCCGAGTTTGCGAATGCGCCTACGAATTGGCAGGACACGCTGAAGAGCCTGCCGCAGGTCGTTCACGTGACCGAGCGCGAGGGAGTTACGCACATTTCATCGCACAGCGGGCCGGACACGGTGGGTGCGCTCATGGAAGCAGCGCGAAAGGCCCGCGTGATAGTACGCCGCGTCACTGTGCAGAGCACGACTCTCGACGACGTTTTTCTGCATTACACTGGCCGCCAACTCCGCGACGAAGTGGGCTCTGCGGCGCGGCTCGATATCAAACATCTGTATAAATGAGGCGTAGCACACAGGAGCATCAAGCATGAAGCTCTACCGAATCCGGGCCATCATCGAGCGCGACATGCGCAAGTTTTTCCGCAGTCCCGCGCTGATGATGACGTCCATGGTTTTTCCGCTGATGCAGCTCATCGTTTTGGGCTACGCCTTCGGCGGGAAAATCAAGAACGTGCGACTGGCTTTGGTGGACGAGGACCGCGGAGCGGAATCGCGTCTCGTCCGCGAGCGGCTCAATGCAATCCAGGACGGACCGCAAACCTTCCGGGTCGCCGAGTACGCCAACGTGCCCGACGCTATGACCGATCTGCGCGCCGGATTCGTCAAAGCCGTTCTGGATATTCCGCCGGATTTCTCCGAGCGCGTCCTGCGCAGCGAAAAGCCGCGCCTCGCTTTCATCGAGGACAACACAGACAACTTCACCGCCAGCGGGATTTTGGAACGCGTCCAGCAAATTCAGGCGGATCTGAACGGGCCGGAGCTGCCACCTTTGCAGCCTGGAGAGTCGCTGGCGGCCAGCATGAGCGGGGTGTTCAGCCCCGAGCGGCTGCCGGCAAGAATTGAGATCCAGACGGTGGAGGTCTACCCCTATATCGAATACATCAAGTATTTGCTGGCGGGATCGATCTCCATTTCGATCTTCGTGGTCGCCATGATTGGCGGTGGAATTGTTTTCATCGATGACAAGGCCCGCGGGCTGCATGAAGGTTATCTGACTACACCTCTGACCAAAGCGGATCTGGTGCTGGGCCTAGTCTCCTCGGGCGCAATCAAAGGCCTGATGGCCGGCCTCACGATCACACTCATCGGCGGCTTGATCGCCGGCATCGAGCGGCTTTGGGATCCGGTGCGGCTGGTGTATCTGGTGATCGTTCTGGGCGTAACGGCGCTGGCGATGATCAGTTTCATGTTTCTTCTAATGGTCCGAGTGAACGATCCACTCGTGCCCCGCGCCATTTTTGGCGTGCTGAATACATTGCTCTTCTTTCCTTCGGGCGCCATTTACCCGACCGAAGGGTTTCCCGGCTGGCTGAGATGGATTTCCGTGATTGATCCTTTCACCTACGCGGTGCACGCGCTCAAAAATCTTTTGCTCAAGAATACCGGCTTCGACGGGATCTATCGCGATGTGGGCCTGCTATGCGCATTCGCGGCGATCCTCATCGGCGGGTGTATCGCTCTATTCAAGCGGCAGATCTAGCGCGGCCATTTCCACAAGTAACGCAGCGACCGGAAAGGCGTGGCCAAGGCAAATGAGTAAACTCGGAAAGTTGACACCACGAGGCGGCAGTTGCACCGCAGCACTGGCATTCGCTCTGTACCTATTTGCCGGCTCGGCTCACGCGCAGTTCGGCGCGGCGGCCGCCCAATCGCAGCAAGGCTCGCAGGCAAATCCGCTTCCGCTCTCCGGACGTAGCGGCGCAAGCGGCGGGGTTGTGGCCACCCAAACGGCCATACCCGGAACCACCACGAGCGTCAACACACTGAATCCGACGGTACAAGTCTCCGGAGCCTATTCGGGAAGCGCCAACAGCACATCGACGAGGCCTTTTTCGGGCAAGCTGTCGCTCCAAGAGGCTGTGGAGCGGGCCATTGAGTACAACCTGGGCGCGGTCGGTTTGACGCAAGCGGTGCGTCAGGCGCACGGCCAAACGAGAGTTGCGCGCAGTGCATTGCTTCCGAACGTGAGCGGAGACTTTACGGAAACAGACGAAACGGTGAATTTGGCGGCGCTGGGGGTGCGCTTCAACGCGCCAGGCTTCAGCATACCGACGGTGGTGGGCCCGTTCAATTACATGGATCTCCGCGCGCGCCTTACGCAGACGGTGGCTGATTTTACCGCGCGAAATAATTACCGCGCCGCTCAGGAGAGCCTGAACGCCACGCAGCTCTCGGCGCAGGATGCCCGGGATCTTGTCGTCCTAGCCGCCGGCGGCGCTTACCTGCAAGTGATCGCGGCGAAGGCACGAGTGCAGTCTGCCCAGGCGCAGTTGGAGACGGCCAATGCCGTTTACCAGCAAACGCAGATGCAGCTTCAATTCGGTAAAGTCCCACAGATCGACGTCAATCGCAGCCAGGTGGAAGTCCTGACGCAAAAGCAGCGCCTGGTCTCACTGCAGAATGGTGTCTCCAAGCAAAAAATCAATCTCGCGCGGCTCGCCGGCTTGCCGCCAAACGAGCAGTACGACATCAGCGATGACGTGCCCTTCGCGGCGGCTCCCGCAGTCAGTTTGGAAGACGCGGTGAAGCAAGCCTTTGAACAGCGCGCCGACTTGAAAGCGGCCCAGGCCCAGGTGCGCGCCGCCGAACGCGCGCTTACTGCGGCGCGCGACGAACGGTATCCATCGCTTTCCGTGAGCGTCGATTATGGAGCAATCGGAACCAATCCCGGCCAGGCGCACGGAACATTTACCGCCGCAGCCACGCTGACTGTGCCCATCTGGCGAGGCGGCCGTACCGGAGGCGATATCGAAGAGGCCGACGCGGCCTTACGGCAGCGACAGGCAGAATTGGAAGACCAAAAAAGCCAAGTCGAAAGCGACGTGCGCAACGCGTATCTGGATTTGCAGGCCGCCTCGAGCCAGGTGCAAGTTGCTCAACAAAATCTGGAGGTAACACGTCAGACGCTGGCCCAAGAGCGGCAGCGCTTCGAGGCCGGCGTGAGTAATGACGTGGTCGTCACGCAAGCACAGGAGTCAGTGGCCAGCGCGGAACTGGATTACATCAACAGCGTCTTTGCGCACAACGTAGCCAAACTGAGCCTGGCGCGCGCCATCGGCAATGCGCCGCAGAGCTTGCGCCAATTCCTGAAGTTTCCGTGACGGTTCGATCGCCGAGTCGAGAGCTTACTTTCACGAGTCGGCGATCGGCCGCACCTCCCTCCATGCCACCTTAGTGGCCGCCCTTTCCGCCGCCGGCGAGATCGGCCTTCGATGCTGCCTCATCCTTATGCGGAGTAACCTTATCGGGATCGATGCGCACCATGAGATAGGTGATGTGATCATCAATTTTAGTGAACCAATGTCCGGTGCCTGCCGGAATGATGACCACGTCCCCCGCCTTGAGTTGGTGTGTGGCGCCATTGCGAATCGAGGCGCCGTTGTTACCGGGGCCGTTTAGCATCTTCACGGCCCGGTCGTCGGCAGGTCTCCGCTTCTCTCCAACGATATCCGGTCCGGTGACGAGCGTCGCCGAGCCATCGATGACGTGATAGACCTCGCTTACCTGGTCGTGCTCGGCCACAGCCTCGGGCGCCGGGGCTGCAAGTTTGCCGCGATAGACGAGACCGATGTCCACGTTGGTCTTTCCAGCATCAACGGCGCGGATCTGCTGGTCGATCAATTTATCGGCAATGGCCCTTTTCAAATACGCCTGAACCTCTTCAGTCGGAATGTAAGTCGCGGGACAGTTATTGCAAGTAGGCTTGATATCCTGTGCCGCGAGTACTGACGAAGCAAGCAGGAGCATCAAACCAGCCAGCGTTGCTTTCAACATGTTTATCTCCTTCCGGTCAGGTAGGTGGCAGGATTGTAGCTTAGGTCCGATCTAGCTGGTTGCAAAAGCAACAGGGAATCTTCCCCCTCATCCGCAGTCGTATTCTGAATTATGCTTACGTTTTGCGCGGGCGGTCCGGCGGAGCGCATTCCGGGCGGGGCGGTTCCCCGGGCAAACGTTGCCATGACGAATCCATTGCTTTCAGTCGCGACCCTGAATCTAAGCTTTGGGAATCGCGAGGTCATTCATGACCTGAGCTTCGACGTGCAGGAAGGCGATTGCGTCGCGATTATCGGACCGAATGGCGCCGGCAAAACGGTTCTGCTCAGTGCGTTACTCAATCTGATTCCCTACAAGGGAGAGATCCGATGGCGCCGCGACGCTCGGCTGGGATATGTCCCCCAGAAAACTGCAGCGGACCGGCAACTTCCCCTCAGCGCGAAAGACCTGCTCACTGCAAAGGCGCGGTTTCTAAAGTTGCCGAGCACCGAATTGCAATTGCTCTCTGCCGAACTCGGCCTCGCGAATGAGCTTCTAAGCACCAGCATCGGAGCCTTATCGGGCGGGCAATTTCAGAAAATGTTGATTGCCTTTGCGTTACTGGGGCGGCCGAACGTATTGCTTTTTGACGAACCGACCGCCAGCCTCGACGAACTGACAGAGGAACACATCTACGAACTGTTGCACTGGTTGCAAAAGCAAAGGGGGATGACGATTTTGCTGGTGTCGCATGACCTGAGCATTGTCTATAGGAATGCGAACATGGTGCTATGCCTGAGCAAGGGAAAAACGTGCATGGGTCCCCCCAAGGAACTCCTTACGCCGGCGATGCTTCAGGAACTCTACGCCTCACCCGCGCAATACTATCAACACGTCCATGAACCAGAGCGCGATTCGCGAATCGCGCAGGAGCGCAAAAAATGGTGAGGGACCAGGGCCTTCTGTTCGTCCTCGCCTTGTTCTTTTCGTTGGCTGCCGGCTTGGTCGGATGTATTGCGTTCATGAAACGCATGCTCCTCGCAGGCGACGTGATCTCGCACTTGGCGCTCCCGGGAATTGGTCTGGCCTTTGCTTTCAAGGTGAACCCGCTGCTAGGCGGCGCCGCAACACTGTTTCTGGGGACGTTCCTGATTTGGCAGCTTCAAAAAAAGACCGGCTTAGCCACCGAAGCCGCCATAGGGGTGATCTTTGCGGCAGCCTTGGCCATCGGAGCCGCCGTCACTCCGCGCGACAACCTGGCCGAATCGCTCTTCGGCCAGCTGGAAAGAATTTCGCCGGCCGGCTTTCTTCTGGGTCTGGCCGCGGTCTTATTGGTGATCTTTTCTATTTTTCTACTGAGAGACCAATTGTCGCTCAGCATTTTCTCTACGGATCTAGCCGCCACCACTGGCGTCAATGTCGCTCGCCTGGATCTCTATTTTCTCCTTCTGTTCAGCCTGACGGTGCTCGTCGGACTTCGCTTCATGGGGGCGCTGCTGGCCAGCGCGTTGATCATCATGCCTTCGGCAACGGCCCGGCAGCTGACGAATAAGGTGTCGCCCTTCTTTCTTATCTCCGTCGTGGCCAGCCTAGTTTCGGTGGCGGCCGGATTTCTCCTGAATGCCCTTGTATTCAAATTCTCTACCGCCGGGCCCACGATCGCCATTCTCTCGGCCGTGCTATTCAGCTTCAGCCTGCTCGGGAGGGTGAAATGAGGAACGATGAGCGAACTCGCCTTTCGTTTCTTGCTCGACTCGCAGCTCGATCGGTTCTAAGGGGGAGCGCATCCAGTGTGCAGCGTCACGATTCCGGAAGTCCAGGATTCGAAAGCGACATCGCCGAAACCGCATCGCTCCATCAATTCCACCAGCTCGCTGGGAATCGGAAAACGCGCCACCGATTCTGGCAGATAGCTGTACGCTTGTGCGTGGCCGGAAACCACAGCGCCGACGGCCGGGAGCACGCGGTGGAAATAGAAGCGGAAAAGATTACGGAAAAGCGCGCCGCGCGGTTCCGCGAATTCGAGAATGGCCAGCGCGCCGCCCACCGCTAAAACACGCCTCAATTCGCGGAGTCCCGCGGCATAGTTAACCAGATTGCGGAATCCAAACGCTGTGGCCACCAAGTCGAACGTGGCGTCGGCAAAAGGGAGCGACAGCGCGTCGGCTTCCACGAATTCGAGCCGGCGGCAGGTGCCGGCTGTCTTTTCGCGCGCCCTCACGAGCATAGGATGCGCGAAATCAGCGCCCATTAGGCATATTGATTTGGAAGCGGCGTAAGCCGTCGTCGCGTCCGCCAGAGCCAGCGCGAGGTCTCCTGTCCCACAGCAGAGGTCCAGAACGCGCGCGTCGGGCCGCGCCAGGATATCGGCAAAGCGGTGCGCCAGGCGTTTCCGCCAAATCACGTCGAAGCGCAAAGAGAGGAGATGATTCAACAGATCGTAGCGCGGGGCGATGCGGCTGAACATTTCCCGCACCTGGCGTGAGGCAGCCGTCTCATCGTGAGTTCCTGCCGGACGCGTGCCTGATAAGCTGGCGCGAGTGGAATCGGATGGGCTCATGGTCGGATCATGTTTCGCGACCGAGATGACCGAGAACTTTGGTCACGAGCTTTGGCGCGATGGGGCCGAAAGTTTCGGCGCTTCCGATTTTCCCGCTTAAAACAAAACGCAACTGGCCCCCGCGAGTTTTCTTATCCGAATGCATGATCTCCAGAAGGCGCGACGCCTTTGTGGCCGGCAAAGCAGGAAGTGGGCCGACGCGCCGTACTAGCCGTTCAATTCGGGCGGCGCTTTCGGTCGTCAGCAGCCCCATACGCGCCGCCAATCTGGATGCAGCGATCATTCCCCATCCGACCGCCTCGCCATGGAGATACTTGCGATATGCCGTGGCCGTTTCCAATGCGTGGGCGAAGGTATGGCCGAAATTGAGGATTTCGCGCAGACCCGACTCCCGTTCATCGCGGCTTACGACTTTAGCCTTGGCCTGGATGCAGCGCGGGATCACGAAATCGATGGCCTTGGCGTCGCGATTCGCGAGCGTTTCGACTGAATTCTCGAGAAATACAAAGAGGCGTTCGTCGGCAATCACCCCATATTTGATTATTTCGTATAGCCCGGAGCGGAACTCTCGATCCGGCAGCGTCGACAGAGTCACGGGATCCGCCAGTACGAGGCGCGGAGAGTAAAACGCGCCGACCAGGTTCTTCCCTTCCGGCAAATTGACACCGGTCTTGCCGCCAATGGCGCTATCCACTTGGGCAACAACGGTGGTAGGTATGTGTACAAGCGCGACGCCGCGGAGGTAGCTGGCGGCTACGAAGCCGGCAACGTCTCCGACGACGCCGCCTCCGGCAGCCACCAGAAGCGCTCGGCGATCCGCGCCCGCACGGACTAGTTCCCGGCAGATGCGCTCGACCGTGGCGGTATTTTTGGATTCCTCGCGATCATCGAAAACGACCGTGCTGCGCAGGCGGACGCTTCGCAATGCCCGTTCGAGCTTGCCACGCCAATGACTGGCGACGCGAGGCGAGCAAAGCAGGAAGACGCCTGAATTCTCACCGAGGGATTTGATTCGGATTCCAGCCCCGGGCAACACGCCCGCGCCGTAAACGACTTCGTAACGACCGTTTTCAGAGGCTATGGCAATGCGCTGCGGGCTCACGGACGAGTGGCAGCGGTGGGCCGAGCAAACTTTTGCTCGAGCTGCGGCACGAGTGCGATCAGCACGTGACCCACAACGGCCAAGCTGTTGGGGCTGAGCTTGTCGAGTGTGTCCTGGGGCGTGTGCCAGTAGGGGATTTCCAGGTCGATGATGTCCACCGCAGGGACGCTACGACTCAAGAAAGGCACGTGATCATCTTGGACGGAGGTTTCACTGGAAACAAAAACATTGCCATATCCAAGCCGCGAGGCCGTGGACCAAACCAGGTCGGTGAGCCAGGAGGTCGAACTCGTATCACGCTTGATGCGCAAATTCTGGCTGCCAATCATGTCGGCGAGAATCACTGCCTTGGTGTGTGGAAGATCGCCGGAAAGTGCCATGCGCGCCGCCAGTTCTCTGCTGCCATAAGTGTTATCCGGATTGTTCCATTGCAGGTTGAATGCTTCTTCGCCGTCCAGGAAAGCGATCCAGAAAGTTAGGGCACTTTTTCGAGCGCATAACAGCCGAGCCAATTCCAGCATCACGCCGGTGGAAGAGCCGCCGTCATCGGCGCCAACAAAATTCGGGAGGCGCTTGGTATCGTAGTGCGTCAGAAAGAGCACAATATCGGATGACGTCCCTGAAATTTTAACGACGATATTCCTCATGTCCATTTCGCCGAGCGGCGTAGGAGTGTGGAATGCCTCGGGATCAACCGGACAGCCGAATCCCTTGAGTTGGCCGATGATGTAATCCTGAGCGCGATGGTTGCCGTCAGTTCCCGCGGTGCGGGGGCCAATGGCTACTAGATCGGAGACGTACTGAAAGGCTCGTTGGCCGTCGAAGCTGCCGGTTTCGCCCGGCGCGGGAGCCGTTTGCTGGGCCGTCAAAGCGGGCGCCACTGCCGCAGCGCTGGTCTCTTCGGCGGTGACAGTCCCTTTGTCACGACATGCGGCCAGACAAAGCAGTGCCGCAAAGAGAGGCAGTATCCATGAACAAGAAATCTGCCGGCGCACCTTAGGTTGCTCCTTGGCGAGCGATTGATTCGGCGCGGCGCTTCCTGCGCACTACCGCCGCTGAAACACCGATGCTCAGGAAGTAGAGCACAATCATGGGAGCCATGAAGACCAGCATCGTGATTGCATCCGGAGTGGGCGTGATGACCGCCGCCAGAATAGCAATGATCAGGATGGCATAGCGAAAATTCTTCCAAAGGAACTGCGGTGTCACGATGCCAAAAAGGGAGAGCAAAAATGCAAGCACCGGTAGTTCAAAAACAATGCCGACGCCGAGAAGCACGTTAAGGACGAGATCGAAATATTCGTTCACGCTGATGAGCGGCGTGAATGGGCCGCCGGTCTGGAAGTTCACCAGAAATCTCAACAGGTACGGCAGAATGACGTAATACGCAAAGGCGATCCCGCAGAGAAACAGGAGAACCGAGGAGATCACAAAACCCGACACGGCCTTTCGCTCATTCCGGTAAAGACCCGGCGCAACGAAAAGCCAAACCTGGTAGAGAACATATGGCGACGCGATCACAATTCCGAGATACAGCCCCAGAGTAATGACCTGATAGAGATAACCGGCCGGATGCGTGAAAATGAGTTTGTCCTGTAAGTTCGCGGCGCGCAGGGCGTTGACCATGGGGCGCGCGACGAATTCGAGGAAATGCTTGGAGATGTAGACGCCAATAAACGTGCCCACAACGATGGCGCCGCAAGCGTGAATCAGGCGCGTGCGTAGTTCGGTAAGGTGTTCAAAAAACGACATCTTGCCGCCGTCTTCCGATTCCTCGGGACGGTTAGGCGGGCTTGGATTCGCCATCAGCAGGTTTCTCGGGAACGGTTGCCGCCGCCGCGACGGTTTCCGGCGACGGGGTGGTCGCGGGTGGCGAGGCTTCCGCGGACGTGGGCGTGGCGCCCAGTAATTCCGCGTCGGTGGGTCGATACGGGGAGGGCTCGGCCGTCACTTGCTGCAAGCGAGTGTGCCGCTCCATCTCGCGCATTTCGTCTTCGATTTGAACGCGGAAATCAGTGGTGATGCGGCGGAAATCCGCCATAGCCTTGCCGAGGACGCGCGCCACTTGAGGAAGTTTCTCAGGCCCTAACACAATCAAGGCAATCAGGAAAATGACGACGAGATGGGGATGCTGAGCATGCAATCGCTGTAAACCCTAACTCAACCTTCGAGCGTCCAATCAATAAGTCGCACCGATCAGACGTTCGCGGCCGACAAGTGGCTCTACGTCCGCATGATAGAGTAGCCCTAGAGGGGTGTCAAATCGGTTAAGAAAACCATGCTATACTGTGCGCCGAAAGCGAGGTGGGGATGAAAGCCGAGAGGCGCGGGGCTCTGCTGGTATTGGGTGTGTTGGCTCTATCTGCCCTGTTAGGTGGGATATACGGGCCTACGGTCCGTGCGACCGTCGCCGGAACAACGGACCTCCAGGATTCCATAAAAAGCTTCACCAAGATACTTTCGGTTGTCCAGCAAGAGTACGCCCTTCCGGTAGATACCGACCATGCTATTTATGATGGCGCCATTCCGGGAATGCTGCGGGTGCTCGATCCGCACTCTACGTTTTTCGATCCGCGCCAGTACGCTCTTTTGCGAGAAGACCAACGCGGTAAATACTACGGCGTGGGGATGAACGTCGGTCCGCAGGAAAACCATACTGTGGTTCTGGCGCCTATGCCAGGCTCGCCTGCCGCAAAAGCCGGCATTCGCCCCGGCGACATTATTCAAAGCGTGGATGGCAAATCGTGCTACGGGCTGACCACTGCCGAGGTTGCCGATTTGCTGAAAGGGCCTAAGGGAACGGTGGTCCACGTCAATATGGTGCGAGAAGGCTATGCCCAACCATTGACCTTCACGATTACGCGGGATGAAATTCCCAAGCACTCGGTGGATGTTGCTTTCACGGTGCGTCCGGGGATCGGATATGTGCGGCTTTCGGCTTTCAACGAAGAGACAGATTCAGAACTTGCGGCGGCCCTGAAGCAGCTCGAGTTTACGAATCTGGATGGATTGATTCTTGACTTGCGGGGCAATCCGGGAGGATTGCTGAACGAGGCGGTTTCCGTCTCCGACATGTTCCTCGACAAGAACCAGCTCATTGTGTCGCACCATGGGCGCGCTTCGCAGGAACGACGCTATTACGCGGTTCGCGGTAATCGCGGAGTACAGGTGCCGCTCGTGGTCCTCGTCAACGGTGGTTCCGCGTCCGCTTCAGAAATCGTGACGGGCGCGGTGCAGGATCATGATCGAGGGCTCGTGGTGGGCGAACAAACGTTCGGAAAAGGTCTGGTGCAAACCGTATCGCCTTTGAGTGAGAATACCGGGCTCGCGCTGACAACGGCGCGCTACTACACACCCAGCGGCCGGCTCATTCAGCGCGATTACAAAGACGTATCGCTTTACGACTACCTTTACAATCACAAGAATCCTCAACCGACTGAAGTCAAACTAACCGACGGGGGCCGGCAAGTCTACGGCGGCGGCGGCATAACCCCCGACGTGGTTGTGAACCAGCCCAAACCCAATGACTTTCAGCAGCTTCTCTTGCGCCGCGACATTTTCTTTCCCTACCTAGGCCAGGGAGGTGTGGGCAGCTTTACGACCTATTTCCTGGGTGCTAAGCCCGAAATCACGAAGAATTTTGTGGTAACCGATAGCGTGCTGGCACTCTTCCGCCGTGATCTGGATAAGGAAAAGATCTCCTACACCGATGCCGATATCGAGCAGAACCTCGATTGGATCAAACGCGAAATCAAGAAGGAAGTCTTTATGTCGGCATTCGGGCTTCCTGCCGGCTTCGAAGTAGACCTGCAAGATGATCCGCAGGTCATTCGAGCCATCGAATCCATTCCGCAGGCCCGCGCCCTGTATCAGAATGTTCGCAAGGTAATGGCGCAGAGAAACCTGGGCCAGCCGCTTCAATAAGATTCAGACCTCGGTTGTCCTCGCTGTCTACTCCCGCCGAGTGGGCCGACCCTGCATTAATAAAAGTAGTTGTTGATAGGTCTCGGCATCGACGACTCCCACCATGTCAATAGCAAGTAAATGCGTTCGTCTCCGGGGTTGAACCAAATCTCTTCACCGCTTACGGTAGGCAGATCTAACCCGCGGGGCCGCACGACGGAGTCGCAATCGGGAAGACCCTCATCATCTTAGGATCGATTTCGTCAACCTCTCCGTTTGGGTCGTTAGACGGGTATGGTAACGAGATATAGAACTTTTTGTCTGCTGATCTCACAGGGGCTGTTCAAGGCCATGCGTTACAGCGGGTCCGCCAGGCGTGTCCGGGAATACAGTCTGCGGGAAAAAATTGTGTCCCCCTGTGGGATCACGGCACGGGCCTCGAGAGATGAGCGTCACAATGCCCAAAGCTCGTGCTCTTTGTGGATCACCAGATTTCCGGCGGGTCCGGAAGTAACTGACGTTCGCGCGTCAAGTAACAATCGTCCCTTAGCAAGCCGTACCGTCATGGCAAACTGTCTATGGTTTCGTTTCGCTGTGCTGCGACGTGTTAACGGGTAATACGGAAAAGACCCTAGAATTCAGGGCGAGCAGAGTTGGATAGGTCATCTGCAAAGAAGAGAACGGTGCCGACGACATTTCCAGCGGACGGAATAAAATGGCCCCAGAAGGCACCGCCAACATTGGCAATTGCGAACGCGTTTGTTAGGATAAAACGAAATCGCCGACACTCGAGCAATCCTGCGGTTCGCCAGAGACTTCAGTGCATTTGGCGCGAGGATGGTCGGCCGGACTGTGGGCGGCTAGCTCAGTTGGAAGAGCGCCTCGTTCGCAACGAGGAGGCCGGGGGTTCGAGTCCCCTGCCGTCCACCAGATTCCCTTTATAAACAGTGGGTTTCTGGATGATGGATCCCGCGTAGTGATTTAGGTTTACCGCAGGTTTACGCCGCGACCCTAAAGAGACCGACACCTACCCCCGGAAAAAAGGCCTGTAGGTGTCGGCATCAATCCCGGCGACTTGTGTTCCACTAGTTTCGTTAACCTTCATGAATGAAAGCGGAGGTCCATAAGAACGTGAGCTTTCGGGAAGAGCGTAGTCGCTGGTCGCCTTACCTACGCCGTCTCGCCCGTGGCCATCTTCGTTCTCGCTCTACAACGCGCTGCATCGCGCGCTGACACTCTTTCGAGCAGAACTTTTGCCGGGGTGAAGTGGGTAT
>QHYS01000328.1 GCA_003223325.1 Acidobacteriota bacterium | reverse complement strand
AGCATGGATGTACAGGACTAACTGCGACAATTGGAAGAACGGAGGCAGCTGTACCTGTCAACTGTAAGATCCCAGCAGCACGCGTTTTTAACGTGAAGAGGCTCTTGGCGACTTGGAACGGACCGAGGCCAAGATAGCGAAGCTAGGAAAGTCTCGATTTACCCCAGACGAGTACCAGTTCGATATACGCGGAGAAGTGTAGTTTCGTGGCAATTTTGTGCCGAATGAATCGGATCAAACGGCAATAAAGGGCGTGCCCTGGTTTCTATCATTCCGCGGGACAAAAACCCCCGAATGAGGTTTGCGACATCCGAGGAAGAAAATGACAAAGAGAGAAAGGAATCGAGAATTTGGCCTGGGCGCGCGTGTTGTCGTCAACGAAAAGGCACCCGGCGGATACGTCGCGCGACTTGGAACGGTGCTGGAGATTGTGCTCGGTTTCCGATACGGGGTTATGTTCGACAACCAAAAGGGACTAACCGTTTATTTGGACTCCGAGTGCCTTGACCCGATTCCTCAAGTACCCAAGCGTAACGGGCGTGGAACTAACTGACTGTCTGGGATCGGCTGATGCACAGCGATGATGAATCCAACGCCAAGTCGCCGAGTTTTGAGCGAGTGGTGGCCGAGATGGTGGGTACGACACGCACGCGGTGAACTATTTCATGATTCGCGGATCTGCTCTATTGGCCTGCGGCCAAGTTGTGTGCCTGTTCTGTGGCCACCACACTCCTGCTCTTGTATCTATTCGTGACTGCTGAAATACCACATTCTGTTTATCGGCACGCTGATTGACGACCATGCTGCAAACCTAGTGACGGCGCCAACTCTTGTTTCTGGAAGCCGAGGATCCTGAGCGCGATATCCAGCTTTATATTAATTCGCCGGGCGGCTCGATTACTGCCGGTATGGCCGTTTACGACACGATGCAGTACGTGCGGCCAGACGTGGTGACGACCTGCGTCGGGGAGGCCGCCTCGACGGCCGCTTTGCTGCTGACTGCGGGTGCTCCCACGAAGCGCTTCTTCTATCCAACTCGCGCGTCGTCATCCATTAGCTGTCGATGTCGGGGCTTTCGGGCCAGGCAACCGATATTGATATCCACGCGAAGGAGATTTTGCGGGTGCGGTCGTGATCTACCAGCTCCTGGCAGACCACAGCGGGCAGTCGATCGAAAAGATCGAGCAAGACGTGGAGCTTGACTTTATCATGTCTACTCAGCAAGCCATGGAATATAGTCTTATCGATGAGATCATTCCGAAGCATCGTTAGCGACCACCATCACGTCAAGATCCATCCGAGGAGAGAGTCATGGGCAACCGAGACAGACGAGGCCGAGAAGCAAAGAAACCAAAGAAAGCCAAGAATCAACGGGCGCCTGCGAAATCAAGGTACGAACGCACTGTGCCCAAGCCGACGCCGGCAGCTCCTGATAACGTACCGCAAAACTGAAACGTCAGACCCATACATGTACTCATGAGCCGCCTCGGCTTTGAGCCGGTTTCTCAGATTCCCCGCCAACGGTGTGATTGGCTGCGATGTATTCTTGCCCTTTATACTGGCGGGCCGGGTAATTAGTTTATTCTTTAGGGCGCCAGCGGTCGTAGCTGAGCGGTGCGTTGAAACGTCGGGTGAATCACAAGTTTGATGCCTTAATTCTTGGCGCCGGGGCCGCTGGGCTTATGTGCGCGGTGGAGGCTGGCAAACGTGGACGCCGCGTCGCCGTGATTGAGCACGCCGATCGTCCCGGCAAAAAGATTCTCATTTCTGGTGGCGGCCGATGTAATTTCACCAACATCTATTGCCAGCCGGAACATTTCATATCCGCAAATCCACACTTCGTCAAATCTGCATTGGCAAGGTATACGCCGGCAGACTTCATTGCTCTAGTCCAAAAGCATCACGTCCCCTATCACGAGAAGGCGCCAGGACAGCTTTTCTGCGACCGGTCGGCAGACGACATTATGAGGATGCTCGAAGCCGAATGCGCGGCAGCCGGGGTGAAAATATTTCTCCGGACCAAGATTCATGAGGTCAAACGCACGACGGAGTTTGTGGTTCATGCCGAATCTGCCGTGTTTAAGGCGCAGGCCTTAGTGGTTGCGACGGGCGGACTGTCGATCCCTAAGATGGGGGCCACTGCCTTTGGCTATGACTTGGCGCGTCAATTCGGATTGAATATTCGCAAAACGAGACCAGGTCTTGTGCCGCTCGTACTGGGGACAGGAGATCGAAGCCAGTATTGCGATTTGGCTGGCGTCTCGGCGGAAGTAGCCGTTTCCACTGATCATCATTTGTTCCGGGACAAGATGCTCTTTACTCACCGTGGGCTGAGCGGACCGGCAATACTACAAATCTCCTCCTACTGGAATGCCGGCGGGTCGATCCTTATTGACCTAGTGCCTGGTCGTGATGTCAGGGCCGCAATTCGCGAAGCCAAGGTTAGAAATATGGCCGCCGTCCGGTTCGCTTTTCAGGGGTTTCTACCGCATCGTTTTGCCTCGCGTTGGGTTGACTTGCATACACCTGTGGCTTGGAACAATCAAGCATTGGCAGCGCTCGATCGGCAAACGCATGAATGGGTTCTCCTGCCTGAAGGCACTGAGGGCTATGAAAAAGCTGAGGTGACGGCGGGCGGCGTGGATACCCATGAGTTGTCGAGTAAGACGATGGAAAGTCGGAAAGTACCAGGGTTGTTTTTTATCGGTGAAGTTGTTGATGTCACTGGCCACCTGGGTGGTCATAACTTCCAATGGGCTTGGGCATCGGGTGCCTCCGCGGGCTGTGCTTTATGATTTGGCGACACTCATGAGGAAGGCTGGGCGAACGTTTGGGTTCCGATTCGGCGCTATTGGCGACACCAGCGACGGAGAATCGTAAGGCAATCTGTCGTGACATTCTGACTCTCGCGGGTCCGCAATGGGCGCAGACACTCGCCGTGCACGTGTTCGCATGTTTTTCGTCCTATAATAGTCTCCTGTCCGGCTAATTCTTTGCAATGGCTTCCTTGCAGCGGCGCACCTTGTCGAGGATGACATTGGCCGTAGCTTTCCAGACGAAGGGTTGAGGTTCATTGCAGAACTACTACGCATTTCCGCGCCACCCTTTGCGGCGTGCTCCCGGCTCGGAGCAGCGATTCCAACAGCTGCCTTTGCGCTTGGTCAAGGGAAAGAGCGGTCGCCGGGGCGAACATACCCCATTACAGAATCCTTCCGCCAAATTAATAGGGACAGGACACTAGTTCACGGCCTCTCGGCTCGCGGAAGAGGCAGCCTGCTGTCTCTTGACTGCCGCCCGTCTGGTGGCGGCTTTCCGTTTCTTCGTCTTCGAGGCCCGTTTGCGAGCCGCCTTCAGTTTTCGTTTTTGGGCTGCCTTTTTCGCCGCGGACATACTCATCTTGCGCATGGACATTCCTTTCGCGTCGTATCGACATCATCTCTCAGTGGGAAATATATGCACCGGCCGTCGTTCTTATAATCCCTAATTAAAGCACCTTCAAGCGGTTGGAATCACCGCTGAGCAAACTTTTTGGCATCCAAAGTGCCAGCTGCTATTAGCGACCGGTTAGGAGCGCGCGACTTGTGAATCGGCTAAAGGCGGGCGCACAACTGAAAGAATCATGTCCATGTCGAGAGCCTTGGCCACGTTCAGGAGGGTGAGAAGCCGGGATGGAATAATGTCGATCAAGGTGCGCGAGTTTAGATACGCCCACAGTTCCATCTCGCTCATCGGTCCGAGGTCGGTTTTGGCTCCCGCATAGCTTTGTTCTACGGCAAATGCGTCCGTCGATGATCGCTGAATCGACAACGATGCGATGGTACCAAACATCAAGGCGTTGATGTCGGTTTGGAACCTGCGACCGCAAGAGCAAGGAACGGAAACCGAGTTAAACTTGCCAGGGCGAACGACCTGCTGGCCCACATAGTCGGTGCCAGGAAGCCCCGCAAAGAAGGAACACGTTCCGCAGCGTGGGCACTTCCCAACCCACGCCTCACGGACGGTCGGCGTTGTTGCCGGATTGCCCATGCGCTGAGTCTACCGCGCTGAACGAGCCGATCGGAGGAGGAAAAGCTGCAGGTTTCAAGCTGAAGGCCGAGCGGCGGCCTTTCGCGCACCACTGAGCTCCGATAGATAGAAAATGAACACTCCTACATCAAGCGCACTCATTAGTGGCGAATCGCCGCTAGCCCCCAGAGGTTTGCACATTGCGCAGCCCGCGCGATATGCCGGCGTCAGCATCTGGTTTATTCGTCAAGTTATTTGGGAAGGGCGCCTCAGAGCGCGACGTTGCCGGTAAGTTTGTAATCATTCTCCGTGATGAGCTTAATCGATTCTTAGAGAATCAGCCGCCAGTCGCGCCGTCCGCCGCGGCATGGCTTGTTCATGGCACAGGCAATTGTCGGAATGGGAACGAGCTACTCTACTCAAGGTGAGGAGTCGCTTTACTGGCTGCGGCCGAACCCGGTGTAGTTCGCCAAAATTCTGTCCGCCTATGATTCCAACAACATCCAGAGTTGCTGTTCACAAGCCAAAAGCGATACCACCCTCGCATGATAGATGTCATTGGACTCCTGATAGGCGCGGTCGCTCGATTCTTCCGCCCTCGTCGTACGTTCCTTCTCGAAAACCTAGCTCTTCGCCAACAACTCGCGACGCTGAAGCGCAGACACCCCCGGCCCCAACTAGTGTTGCGTAATTAAAATAAGTTGACCTATTGTAGGAGTTGACTTATAGTGCTCGATCATGTCGCGTCGAGCACCCCGGATCAAGCTAACTTCCGAAGAGCGAACCACTTTGGAAAGCGTTGTCCATTCTCCCTCCGCAGCTCAACGAGACGTTTTGCGGGCTCGCATCGTGTTGCTGGCCGCCCAGGGCCAACGGAACGAACAGATCCAACAGAGGCTGGAGGTGTCCAAGCCCGTGGTCATCAAATGGCG
>QHYS01000329.1 GCA_003223325.1 Acidobacteriota bacterium | reverse complement strand
TATGGTTCCGATCGCGGCTTTTTTAGTGAGAAGAATGTGAAGTCCTGCAAGCAAAAAGGTGTCAAGGTGGTGTGCATCCCACAGCGCGGCGGACAGAAAACTCCCACGCGTGCAAAGTACGAGAAGAGTCCCGATTTCAAAAAAGGACAGCGCTTTCGAGCCGGCATCGAGGGCCGCATCTCCGTGCTGTTCCGCGGCCGAGGCATGAAGCGCTGTCTCGCCGAAGGGCGCAAGCGCTTTGAGTTATGGGTAGGCGCGGCCGTGATCGCCAACAACCTGATGAGAATTGCGGCCTTGCTAACGAAACGATCGTCGCGCAAACGTCGCAAACGAAGAGCCGCGTAACACCTAATCTTTCGGTTTCCTCTCTCTCAGTAAAGTCGGCGTATTTTTCTCAAGCGCAGTCTTCTACTCGATCCTCGGAATCCACAACAAAAAAATAGTCTACGCGTGTCCCTCGAAAGCCAACCAGGCCCGCTAAATGCATGAAATCTCTACTGCCAGCTCAAATTTTCTTGCAAAAAAGGTGTTTCGCGCCAGAAACTAGCTAGCCTCTCATCCGAAGCCTCGCGAGACGAGAACAGCACTGCACAAGCCCGGGAGCCGCTCAGGCATACATCTCGCAATCCCAATGGGAAGTCTCGTCGGAAGTGGCGGAACCTTAGCCGGGCGGAGGACCGACACGCAAACTGGTGAGGTCGCGCAGCATCTGACGCTCATTGGGAGAGAGTCCGTTCATGAAGGACTCGTCGTTGAGTTTGGCCGCACGTTCGGAGTCGCTGAGGCTGTGCAGATCGCGAAGCTTTCCAAGCACAACCCGGCGCCGGGCCGGCGGGAGATTTTGCCATTCCGGCATCAGCGTTTCGCGGACGTAGCGGCGTTGCTCGGGAGTCATTTGCTCTAGAACGCGCTCGCGCTGTAGGAGCGTTTGCCGCTGTTCGGGCGAAAGATTGTTCCACACCTGGAGCCGCTGGCGAATCTGTGCCTGCTGTTGAGCAGGCAAGCCGCGGAAGCGGACGTTGTTGTTTAGGAATTTCTCCTGCTCCGCCGGCGACATCTCCCGCAGTCGGTCGATCCACCGGGGTGGCAGATCTGCCTTGGGCCCCCGAGCCGGCTTCTCCGCGGGCGGCCGTTCCATGCGAGGATGAGGTCTTTGGCCAAAAAGACTGGTTGCCAGGCAAAGCGCCGATGCCAGCACAGCGATTCCGAATTCAGCAAACCTTCGCAAGAGCTGGGTTTCCTCTCCTAACGATTCTGCCTACATTTGATTCAAAGGCTGCGCCTGCGCGGCCTGTTGCACCGGCAATTCCGAGAGCGCATCGAAGCTCGTCAGCACATCGTAATCTTCCAGTACAGGCAGATCCTTGATCATTCCGAACTCCGCCTCGGTATTCTGAATGGCGGCTCCAGCCGGCGGATGCGTCACGGGGAGCCGCGACGGCTGCAACGAAGACAGCCAGATCGAAGCGACCAGCAGCGCCGTCGCAGCGAAGGCCATCCGTGGCGAGGGTATGATCCAACCCCAGAATCCCGCCTGGCGCAGCTCTTGTTGCACACGCGCCCTGACGCGATTATCGAATGCGGGCGATGGCGCGAGCACCGGCAGCTCACCGAGCACGTCCCACACCGACCGGAATCCCTCGGTCTGCTCACGGCACGCGACGCAAATGTCCAGATGCGCCTCGAACTCGCGGCGCTCCGCGATCGTAAGTTTGCCATCGAGGTAGGCGACCAGCTTCTTTTCCGCAGGTCCGCAGTTCATGTGTTAACAACCTCATTTCCCAGGCCGGCTGGCCTGTGCAGCGTAGACCAACGGCGCCAACTCCACTCGCAGTGTCTCGTAAGCGCGGAAGAGCAGCGACTTCAGAGCGCTCTCCGAACAGCCCAAAATCCCGGCTATTTCATCGTAATCCATCTCCTGATACTTGTGCAGCAGCACCGCCGCCCGCTGCTTTTCGGGAAGCGATTCCACAGCGCGGCGGATCAGATCGGCTCGATCCCGCCGGATCAGCTCGAACTCGATGCTGGGCTGCCGGTCGGCGATTTCCAGCGCCGGCTGCTCGTTCGCTCCATCGCCCGAACAATCGACTAGTGATTGATCGATGGAGATTTCCATTTTACGATACCGACCATCGCGCAACGCATTCAACGCCAGATTGGTGGCGATCCGGAACATCCACGTGGTGAATTTGGCCGCAGGCAAATATTGGCCGCGCGCGCGATACACCCGTAGAAAAACCTCCTGCGCTAGATCCTCAGCCGCCGCGGTATCGCGTACCATGCGATAGAGGAAGTTAACTACAGGAGTCCGATACTTGCGCAGCAGAAGCTCGAAAGACGAATCGTCTCCGGACTTCACGTCCAGCATTAGTTGGACGTCGGACCTGGCCATGGCGTCCACATTGTATCCAACCCTTTAACCGTCAAAAAGTTGCGGTTCAAGGCACTCATGCCCAGTGCGCCGATGGTTGCCTCATCATCGCGTATACGCTTGAATCTATTGGCCGAACGCAGGCTCAGCGAGCCCAGGGAGTGAGTCTAATTGAAAGGGGTGACACAAATAAATAAGGATCGCAGCATGCCTGAAAAATGACTGTAGCAAAGGCCAACGAAGGCCTGCGCGAAGGCAGCGCCGTCAACTGCAGCAGGCGAATTTGTGGACGAGGAGATCGAGTACGTCCGTGAAGGCAAGCACGGCGCCTGGTCACCGCAGCAAGTTATTGCCATCGGCCTGAGCAAGGCGCGCCGCTCGCGATTGGCGTCGCGGTCGGACTTCGCCCCGGCCGACGTCCCTCTCGGCGCCGATCGCAGTCGCGAGTGCTCGTATCGCGTATGACAAGGCTGAGCCAGTGGTGTCGTTTTGTGTAAATCGGGCCAGAACCATCGCTGTGCTAGCCTTCTCGTTCGTCGCGTGTGCTCCAACCGGCGCACGATCAAGCCCCCAGGAACGGTTTGAGTTCGGTCATCAATTGTTCCGGAACCTGCTCCGGAAGAAAATGGCCGGCAGGAAGCGCCTTACCGTTTGCCTGATCCGCACGCTCCCTCCAAGTCTGCAGAACGTCATACATGCGGTGGAAGGGCCCTTTTTCCGACCACAGAACCAGAAGCGGACATTGTATTTTCTTGTTCAAGTCCGCTGCGTCGTGCACCAAATCGATGGACGCGGCCGCACGGTAATCCTCACATAGAGCGCGAATCGCGGACGGATCGCGGAAACAGCGCAAATATTCGCTATAGGCCGGCTGGCCCACCCACTGAGGAATTTCTTTGCCCGGCTCCTCGCCGCCCAGGCGGAATAACATCGTCTGCAGAAAAAGCTCGGCGTTATTTTCGAGCATGGTTTCAGGGAATGGAGTCGGCTGAACGAGCAAGAACCAATGGAAAAAGACCGTGGCGAACTCCTTAGTCACGTTCTGATAGCACTTATAGGTTGGCACAATGTCGAGAATCACAAGCTTGGTAAGGCGATCCGCGTGGTCGATGGCCATGCGATGAGCGACGCGGCCTCCCCGATCATGCCCCACCACCGCGAATTTGCGGAATCCCAGATGCTCCATCACTTCCACTTGGTCTTGCGCCATAGCTCGCTTGGAATAACCGACGTGATCTGCGCCGCCCGGGGGTTTGCTACTATCGCCGTAGCCGCGAAGGTCTGCAATCACGAGGGTGAAATTTTGCGCCAGCAGCGGCGCCACTTTGCGCCAAAGCACATGAGTTTCTGGGATCCCGTGCAAGAGCAGCAGGGGCGAGCCCTTGCCGCCATACACGACGTTGATTGTCGCGCCCGCAGTCTTGATTTGCTCGCGCTTGAATCCTTCGAAAAAGTTGCCGGCAGCTCTTTGAGGCTCTGCGCGCACGTCGGACAGAGGAGAGGAGAAAAGAGCGTTTTCCGCAGCGACCGGCCCCAAGGCGAGCAGTAAGGACTTCTTTGTGAATTCGCGGCGAGTGGGGTTTGACATTTTGGCCTCCATGAACCAGAAATAGGCGCCCATCATAACGCGGTTGGTGGGGGATTAAACTCCCTTGAAAGAATACAAGATAAACACAAGCAGCCCGCGACAGTAAGGTGCATCGGGCTGAAGATATGAAGCACGTGCGTCGTTGGCCGGCGTCTCAGGTGAAACATGTAAATGTCTTGCAAGTATCTTGTAAACATTCGGGGCGGACTAGTCGTTTCACGACAGAAATCCTTGACTTTCGGATGGGAAGCTATAGAGTTCCGCTCATCGGGACCTATCCCTGGGGTTGACGGGCCTTCCTAGCCTTTTGGGCATTGGGACGTCTGAAAAAGGGGGTTCTTCTCATGAGTCCCTCGTATTTAGGATTTTCAGGCTCTATCTGTGTCTTGACTAAGAGGACTGCTCTGGTTTTAAGGGCGACACTTGGCATGCTTCTGGTCTGCCTTCCTCTTTTCTCGCAGGGCAGTTCTGGCCGTATTCTGGGAACCGTTACAGACCAAACTGGCGGCGTGATAGCCGGTGCGACGGTCACGGTTCTTGACGTAGACAGAGGCGTGTCGCGAGCGCTGACCACAGATGACGCCGGGGAGTACAACGCTCCCAACCTACAGCCAGGAAAATATACAGTACGCGCTGAGGCCAAAGGTTTTAAGACCGTGGAGCGCCAGAACGTTGTCCTCGAAGTCGGCAAGGAGCCACGCGTGGACTTGACGTTGCAGCCCGGCGAGCAAACTCAGACTCTCACCGTTACAGAACAGCTCCCGCTGGTGGAAACCACCAATGCCACCTTGGGCGGCACACTCAGTAACACGGATATCGTCGATCTGCCGCTTAACGGCCGGGATTATCAGAATCTGATGGGCTTGCGGCCGGGAGTCTTGCTCCAGCCGGGCGGTGGGCCCTGGACCCAGAGCACCAACGGCGTCCGCCCAGATGAGTCCGTCTGGATGGTGGATGGCATCATCAACGAAAGCACCTTTGACGCTCGCCCGATCGTCGGGATGCCAAGCCCCTTCACTGATGGGGCGCTGATTTTGCCCATCGACGCCATCCAGGAATTCAACCTGATGGAAAATCCTAAGGCGGAGTACGGCTGGAAGCCGGGTGCGGTTGTGAATGTGGGAGTAAAGTCGGGGACCAACACGCTTCGCGGCGCCGCTTACGCGTTCGGCCGGACTCAGGCCTGGGACGCCCGCAATTACTACAACGTCCCAGCAAGCAACGGAAGCTGCGCGGTCGGTCTTTTGTCTGCATGCGATCAGACGCCAGCGCAGTTGAAGCAGTTCGGCGGCGTGGTGGGCGGGCCCATTAAGAAGGACAAGCTCTTCTTCTTTGCCGGCTATGAGGGCCTGCGTTCCTTCATTGGTTCCGCGTACGGTCTGAACGTTCCTCAGACTGGCGCGGGAGCGGGCCCGGCGTCCAGCATGGTCGACGCGATCACTGCGCTGCAAACAGCGGGTGTGCCGGTAAGCAACGTCAGCTTGGCGTTGGCCGGATGCACCGCGGGTGCCGCTCCGACATGCAGCGGCAACTTATTTCCGAACAATGTTTCGACGAGCAGTTTTCTAAGCACGTTCCCAATCATCAATACAAGCAATAACGGTATCTCGAAGATCGATTATCACATCAACAGCAAACACACACTGACCGGCACACTATTTGTCGGCTACTACGACTCCACAGGAGAGGATCACGGGTTCGCGGCTCAGCCATTCACGGATAGTTCGGTGATACGCGGGTGGTCGAATGTTGAGAGCTGGATTTGGACCCCCAGCTCCACCATAGTAAACGAAATGCGGTTTGGCTACGACCGCACGACTTTCAACTTTGTCAACCTCGACGTCAACGTCAAGGCCGATGGCAAGGGCTACCCCATCGACACGGGCGTGACCAATCCTCTAGCGGGAGGGTTGCCGAATATCAATATCAGTGGTTTTGGCGCCGGCGGCGCCCAGATCTTAGGCACGGCTACAAACCGTCCCCAGTACTTTACCCCCAACCCTTATTACGATGTTCAGGACTCAATTTCGTACTTAAAGGGTAAGCATGCCATCAAGTTCGGTGGGGAATTCGTGCACTTGGAGGCTGATGGCCAAGTCTTTGTCGAGGGCCGGGGCCTAATTGCCTTCAACGGCGGCGGAATAAGCAACGCCGTAAGCAGCAACGTCTTTGCGTGCCCCGCGCCCAATCAAGCTGCCTCCTGCTCAACGTCCCTCGAAGACTACTTCGCCGGAGCCCCTGGGAACGGACTCCTCCTCACCGGCAACTCAGCCGTCAAGACGACCTGGACTTCGACCGCGGGGTTTGTTCAAGACGACTGGCGCGTCACGCCGAAGGTAATTGTCAATTTGGGACTGCGGTATGAATACGTTTCCCCGATGAAGGAAGCCAAGAACAACTTCGGCAACTTCGATCCGAATTTGGGAATGGTGCAGCAGGGCGGTGCGATCAATACGGTATGGAATGGGTATCACAAGGGCTTCGAGCCGCGTGTGGGCTTTGCTTGGGATGTCACTGGGAAAGGGACCACCGTGGTCCGAGCCGGGGCCAGTCTCATTCATACCTCGTGGCCCCTTACCACTTGGCTGGGCCAATTCGGGCTCCAGAATGACGGGGGGACCAGCCCAGCCGCTATACCCACCGGAGCTAAGATCACATGTGGGTTCGCCACAAACTGCCCGGCCACCGGCGGTGGGACGGATAGCCTCGGCGTCGCCGCTTTCTCTCCTGCCCAACTCTGCTGGGATCCAGCCGTCCCGGCGTCGGGCAGTTCGTGCAGTTCCGGTCAGACAACGGTTTTCCCGTCTCCCATCGCCAAGTGCGGAGATGGAGCCAACGGGGCTCCTTCCCCATGCGATCTTCTAGGCGTGGACCCGAATCTTCGTTCACCATACATTGTCAATTACAACCTCAGCATCCAGCACCAGTTCGGCTCCAACCTCTCGCTCGAGGTTGCCTACGTCGGCAATCACGGTTATGCCCTCCTCAATTTTCACGACATCAATCAAGCGCCGCTGGGCGCAGGTTGGTGTCTGAATACGCCGACGCCAGCACAAGCGGCTGACTCGTGCCAGGCGGGTAATCCTGACAATACTCCAGGCAAATTCAATCTATTGGCTGTACAGGAAGCCCGGCCGTTCTACACCAAGTTTCCGTATCTAGGGTTCATCAACTTCACGACGAACGGGTCTCACTCCCGGTACGACAGTGCCCAGGTGACCCTGACCAAGAGGATGTCTCATGGCCTCTCTTTCACCACTGGATACACATACGCGCATGCCCTGGATAATGGCTCACTCAACCGATTTGGCGGACTACCGCAGAACAGCTACGATCTGGCCTCGGAATACGCATCCAGTGACTTCGACATTCGCCATCGCGCTACGTTTACGGTCACTTACAATCTGCCGGGCAGGAAAGGTTTTGGTCAGATGCTGGAAGGCTGGCAGCTCAACTCCATCGTGAACCTTCAAAGCGCACAGCCGTGGGCATCGTGGGATCCCGCGGACAACATCAGCGGCACCGGGGAAAACGCAGATCGCTGGAATATCTCCGGCAATGCCAACGACTTTCCGTCTGGCAAGAACAGCATCCCCTTCTGCCACGGCTTCGGAACAGCAGCGGGGCCCAGTTGTGTCGCTACCTCTATATACGGCGGCGCCCCTGCACCTTCGACCGTGAACCCTGCGGCGTGCTCCAACCTCGTCGGCAGCTTAACCACTACTGGCAGTCTAGATTCCTTCGGCTGTTACGTGTCCCTGAATGGTCAGTCGGTTCTTGTGCCTCCGGCGCTGGGGAGCTTCGGCAACATGGGCAGAAGCATCTTCCGCGACTCTGGCTTCAAGAACTGGGACCTCTCCGTATTCAAGAACTTCACCTTCCATGAGCGGTTCGGTGCCCAGTTCCGTTGGGAGGTCTTCAACGTTCTCAATCATCCCCTTGCTGCCAATCCCTATGGCGCCTCGAGCTTCGTCAACGCCGGGAACACCTTGAATGCCGGCGCTGCCGGCCTCGGTTATGCAGGTCTGACGCCCGACTTTGCGGCGGGCAATCCGCTGATCGGATCGGGAAGCCAGCGCGTGATGCAGCTCGGCCTGAAGTTAACCTTCTAGCTTAGAAGCGATGAGTTCGAGGGGCGCGCGAGAATCGCCCCCTCGAACTTCGCATCACTGATAACGGCAGGATTCGCATCGCGCACTCAACTTGACAGTGTTCCTCTGGCAATGTTTCAATGTGCTTAACGCGCCGCCTCCGGAGTTGCGAGCGAAAGAGAATGGTCCGTCCGGGCGGCTGAGGAGGTGGCGAATGCCAACAACTAAAATGCGCATAGCTCTGGTTATTGGTCTTTTGGCGCTGTGTGCTCCGCTGTTTGCGCATCACGGAAGTGCAACCTACGACACGCAAAAAGTGGTTGTTCTGAAGGAAGCTACGATAACGAAATTCATCTGGGCCAATCCTCACTCGATCGCCATGTTCGACGTGAAGGACGACAAGGGCAGCATCATTCATTGGGCCGCGGAAGCCGGCAGCCCCTCGGCACTGAGCCTGATAGGATGGACCAAGAATTCATTGAGGCCCGGCGACGTCGTCACTGTTTACACATTCCAATCTAAGACTGGAAATCCGGTAGGACGTCTCAACAAAATCGTTCTTTCCGACGGGACAACCTTAAGAGATAGCCAACTGGGCGACGCGGAAAGCAAGGACAAGTCAGAGAAGCCGCCTTACTAAGCGAAGTCGTCCCCTCCTTTCTGCGAGACAAAGGCGCCACTTCTAGCAGGAGAGAGATCCGTTGTCTTCCCGTACGAAGGAACTATTGCTCGGCGGAACGCCAGGTACCGACAGGATCTCCAATCAAGTTCAAATACTGCAGCATCTCTCAGGGTATGCAGAGCTGTCTGGCGAGTTGCTGATCCGGCACCCCATGGGGGCGGGGCCGCCCGGGCCAATGTTCAGTTTGTCAAATTCGGTATTTCGATAGCCGCCGCGGGCATAGCCACTGAGGAAAACGCCATCACAGTCAGGAGAGCCAACATTCCGCCTTCACCCGCCCCGACCACTGAATTCATCATCTGCCGAAGCGGGAGCTATTTCTTTTGCTTGGCGTTTTTGTCCGCAACAGCCTGTTCGGCAACGGTCTTATTATATTCCTGCGCTTCTGAGGCGGAGCAGATCATCTCCCGGATATCGAACCACTCTGGCTGCAGTCTCATGCGGAACTTGTTCAAAGGATTCCATGGCTTCGTATACATCTTTGGGTCATCGATCGTCATCGTGACCTCTAAGATGTCATGGTTCACGCGGTGCCAAGTCTCTGTCACCTTCAATTCATCACTGTGGGGGCGGCCAACATTATCGATCCATGTTCGTTCATCCAATCCCACCGTTTCCGTCACAAATGTATAATCGTCAGTCCACTTGCCAACCGAGTATCCATACCACCGCGGCTCTAGGATATCTTTCGGGAGTTCTCGCCCGTCCATCCAGATGTTGCGCCAGACTTCATCATTTTGATAGATGATCGCGACTTGGCTCTTTGTTTGAAAGATCTGGATCGCTCTCAGGTTAAAGAGTTCGAGACGGGGGAACCCTATTGGGTCGCAGATGTCAAACGGATCGTTATTTTCTGCAATGGGAACTGCCGTAGTTCCAAATCCGGGCTTATGCTCCTTCCACGTTTTCAGACCCAATGGAGTAAAAGGTAGCTCATGTTCGGGCTTACCATCCGAGGGGTATTCCTTCGGGCCAGTTGCAAAGACTCCGTCCCGATACCCTGGTGTAGGCTCCCAAATCCCAGTGAGGTCACGAGCGGGCGCGGGCTCAGACTTCTGGTCCTTCGGCGCTGGAGGCACGATTCGGTCCCAACCGTCGCGATGGATGTTCTTACCTGACTCCCTCCGTTCCGTCGTTTGAGCGCGCGCGAGAGGTAAGAAGGCGAGGACTGCAAATAAAATCGCTGCAGCCATAAAGCGATTTGACATTGCTAAATTCTCTCCGTGGTGGAAATGCTTGCTTTTGGATTTCTTCTCGGGCTGCTGCACCGCAGCCGCTTTGGCTTTGACGCTATCCCCTTGCGCGGATCAGGCAATCCTTATCGCTCACTACCCATGCTGAGTTCTTGGCCGTCGGGAAGTATGACTTTGGTAACGCGACCGACTGGTTGGCCCGTCTTGGACATTCCCGTCATGGTGACAGTGACATCTTCCCCAGCCTTAAACGATTTCGCCGTGATGCCAAAGTTGATCAGTGTCGAAGGAGCGTTCCATTCGCCGAGCCAATGTACGACGTTGCCCTTGTCGTCCTTCGCATCAAATTTCAGGAAGGTATGAGGATTGGTCCAAACCCAAGCCGTGACAGTTCCCTTCACTGTGACCGTTCTGCTGTCGTAGGCGGCGTTCCCGTGATGCGCAAAGAGCCAATCTGAACTCAACAGGAGCGCAACGGCCACGAGGAAAGTCATCAACAACCTGATTCTCATAACCCGCCTCCAAATTTCTACCCAAATGGCTCGGCAGTGCTATTTGACGCTGGCGGGATTCTATCAAGAATTTCTCGCGGGTCGCAACTCGCGTTCACCTGGTGCAAACGAATTTCGCTGCGCAATAAGCTAATCGCGTTAAAGCAGTTCAGGTGAAGAATAAGCAGAGGAGTGTGCGCTCCTGGCACGAATCGAAACTGCGGAGGTGCGTTTCGTCTGCCGCGCGGCGCGGCGGGCTTAACGCGAAGCGCTTGCGGGTTTCGGCACGGCGGGAGCCGGCTTGGCAAACCGCGCCCCATCGATAGGCACATTGGCCTGCAGCGTACTCAAATCCGTGGTGGACTGCCCATCCACCCAGGTCACCGTCCAGTGAAAGGGCACTTTCACTCCG
>QHYS01000324.1 GCA_003223325.1 Acidobacteriota bacterium | reverse complement strand
CAGGCTACTGGTCATATTGGGCGTGGTCGTGTTGTGGCTGACCGCATTTGTGAGAGCGTTCGTTGGCCTCGTCTGGTTCCCATGTCCTAGACGCGGGAGGACCTTTCGCGGAGAACCCATACAACTGCAGTGGAGTGGTCGCTGCTTCCACTGTGGTCTACCCCTGTTCGGCAGAGGGCCAAAGGCCTTGTTTTAACGATGTAAACGGGATTTCAGCACTAGGAATTTTTCGGTAAGTGTCAAATCTGGTACTGTCGTACTTTTTGAAATTCCGATTGAGAGTTGCGAGTTCAAGATGAACCTCGTTCAAGAGAGGGGAAATAAACGGACAATTTCCTAACAGCATTTTTACAAGTTACAGACAAACATACTCGTCGAGGATGCTACACAATGCTGTTTGAGATGAGTCGAGGTCAAAGGAGTGACCATGAACAGCTCGCACCCGTTTCGCCGCGTCGCCGCATGGCTATTAATCGGCGGCGTCATTTTATTATCGGGGACGGGGTCGAAAGGACAGAGTCCCAGCGAATTCAATCGGCCTGGCAACATCCTTATCACCGACCAGTTCAACAATCGCGTCATCGAAATCGATCCCGCTGGCAGTATTGTCTGGCAATTCGGAACTGGTCCGGGGGACACTTCGGCGAACGCGATCGTCGGCACGAATGACGCCGAGCGTGTCGGGGATTTCACCCTAATGGCGGGCACCGGCATTCCTCCCGGCGCCACCCCGAATTGCAAGAAGTCCGGCTGTGTCGATAACCGCGTGATCCTGGTGGACTCGAATGGGCATATCGTATGGCAATACGGTGAGTTCGGCGTCAGCGGATTCGGGCCCAACCAGCTGAATACACCCGTGCAGAACACCTATCTGCCGAACGGGGACGTGCTCATAACTGATCAGGCCAACGAGCGCATCATCGAGGTGCGGCGGTCGGACAAGACGATCGTATGGCAATATGGGGAGAACGGCGTCGCTGGCATCGGTCTTAACCAGCTCAACAATCCCAACGCCGCCGAGCTGCTTGCCAACGGCCACATCCTCATCTCCGACGAAAATAACAACCGCGCCATCGAGGTCACGCACACTACCCCGAGTAATATCGTTGCGATATTTAGCGCCCACGGCACCGTCAGCGGGCTGGCCTTTGCCAGCCGTTTGCCTAACGGCCACACGCTGCTCACGGACTCCAACAACAGTCGCATCGTCGAAGTCGATGCCCGCGACAATCCCGTCTGGGAATACTTCACCAACACCCGTCCGGGGAGCAATCCGTCACCGTTGCCGACGCGCGCCGTGCGGCTCGCCAACGGAAACACCCTCATCAGCGATCAATTCAATGACCAGGTGATTGAGGTCAGTCGATCAAAGGCAATCGTCGCCAGCTACGGGACCATCAACGATTCCGGCTTCAGTCCCAGCACTGCCACGGAGATGAATGCGCCCTACAGCGGATACGTGATCGGAGACTATACCGGCATCACGCCGCCGTTTTGATCGCTTCGGAGCCTCAGCACCCGGGGAGCGGCAAGCAGAGGGCCAGCCTTCTCTCTTCGCTTAGCTGAGTGTCCTAGTTCGTTCCCTCGCGGGGCTGTCGCTTCTTGCAGAACGGAGCGAATTTTTGACTGGAGTTGACACGGACAGGATGGCGCAGTTCTCCTCGGAGCGATGGCGACACAAAAGACTGACGGCAGGCTAGGGGCGCAGTTCTGCGAGAAAGGATTGGTAGTTTTCACGGGAGATCTCCCAGGCGCGGGCGTAGGCCTTGTTGGCAAACAGCAGGAACCTCCTCCGCACCGTCGTCGTTGTCAACTAGCCATTCGAAAATCCTACTGTCGTTCAGGGATGCAGAGTAACCTTTTGAACTCTCCAGTTGCCAATCTCCCCGACGTACAGCTCATTCTCGTTACGGCAATCAATGGCATTGACCGTGCCGAATTCCGTCGGCGCTTTTCCTGCCCTTCCGAACTTACCTACAACTTGGCCCGTTAATTCCAACTTATAGATCTCGCCGTCCGCGTCGATGTCTTCCGGCGGATTTGAATTCGAACTGTAAAGGTATTGGTGTTCTCCACGTGTAATGCAGATCGCAGACGGACTTCCCACATTTAAGATATACGTTTTGAAGTTCCCGTCACGGTCGAAGATTTGAATTCTCTTATTCCCACTGTCAGCCACATAAACGTTGCCTTGCGCATCAATCGCTATTCCGTGAACTGTGTTGAATTGACTCTGCGCGTCTCCTTTCGAGCCCCACGATTTGACGAACTTGCCGTCCTTGTCAAATTTGGCCACGCGGGCATTGCCATAGCCATCAGCCACATAGATATTTCCGGCGGCATCCCACGCCACATCGGTAGGGCGCTGGAAAATATCGCTCTGGGCGCCTGCGCCTGGGAGCCCGCGTGGTGCCGCTGGGCCTTCGCCGCCGCCTCCGCCCGGCGCACCAGGGGGCCGGTTGAGCGGCAAGCCTGGAATCCGTTCCGCCTCGGCCTTTCTGCCGAGTAACATCTGAACTTGTCCGCTGGGATCGAACTTGATCACCATGTTCGACATTTGATCCACGATCCAAATGTTGTCCTGCGGATCAACGCGCACCTGCTGCGCGACCAGAAAACCGTAGAGCCCTTGCCCGATTTCCCGAGAGAACTTGCCGTTTCGGTCGAACTCGAACAGACGCGAACCTCCGTGAGCGAACGCCCGCGAAGTGCCGATCGAGATCGTCGGATGACCCGTCCGCGTGTAAACAAAGATATTTCCCTTGGAGTCCGTCGCCACTCCGGCCGCTTCGCCCAGATGGATATTGTCCGGGAACTTTAGCAGACCAGGCTCGGAGTCGAAGCGTATCTCGGGCGTGGATTGCGCGGCGACGGTGATCCCTGAAAGAAGCATCGAAGCCAGCAAGTTCAACAAATAGAGCTTCATAACTAACCTTCCCTTCCTTATTTCGCGTACGAAATCTTGGTCTGCGGCGGTTTCAACATCAGTTTCTGGACTCGCCAGGACTCGATCTCCGCAACGATGATTTCGTTCGGGTTTCGACAATCCATCATGTGGACGACCTGAAATCCCCCGAACTGCTTGCTGGCGTGGCCGAATCTGCCGAGGATCGTCCCGTCCAATTCCATTTTGTAAATCTCGCCGGTGATATCCCAGGAGCCGGGCGGATTCCCATTTGGGTTCGAGTTGGACGTGAACAGGTACTGGTGGGGCCCGGGAGAAATGCAGACAGTCCACGCCGTGCCGACGTTCTCGTAACTGGTCTTAAAGATGAGATCGTTGTCGAAGACTTGCGTGCGGTTATTGCCACGATCAGAGACATAAACATTCCCTTTGCCGTCAGCGGCGATCGCGTGCGGCAGATTGAATTGGCCGGGTTCACGCCCTGCTTTCTCGCTGCCCACCTGCTTGAGAAACCTGCCGTTTTTGTCGTACTTCACGACTCGATTGCTGAACGTATACTTCTCGGCAGGCGTCGTCGGTCCCGCCGCCGTTGCAATGGCGCCGGCAACAACCTCGGGTCTGTGGCCGAGCACCATCACCACGCGCCCTTCAGGATTGAACTTGATGACCAGGTTTGCCCCTTCGTCGACGACCCAGATGTTGTCCTCGGGATCGACGCGCACCGAGTGCGCGAACTCAAAGCCGTATAAACCCTCCCCTACCTCGCGTACGTATTTGCCGTTCTGGTCGAACTCGAAAAGGCGTGTGTTGGCGCTGCGCGTGTAGACAAAGACGTGCCCCTTGGAATTGGTGGCTACGCCGATGGCTTCGCCCAGATACAGGTTCGCGGGGAGCCTTAGGAAATTGCGCACCGATTCATAGGGGATTTCCGGGACATTCTGCGCTGTGGCTTTCATCTGTGCGTGGGCGGCGTTGGCGCACATCGCCGCGAAGACGGTGACCCAATATGCCAGGAATCGTTTCATTTGAGCCTCCCGAGGAATTTCGGAAGAAACCCTCACGGTGCAGGTTGAGCCTATACCAAACACTCAGTTGGTTCAAATATTCCGTCCAGTTACTTGACTCACGAGGAGCGTGAACCTCAAAAACCGCAGCAGGGCCAGCTCTCTCGGCATCCGGGTGCAGTGTCTGAGAACCGGCATTTTTCGGGAACTAGCCCCGTGCCGTGCCACATTCCGTCTATAACGGCGTCGGCTTGAAGATGTGGATCAGGGTCACGCAAAGCACGGGCTATCTTTTGGCGTAGTGCATTACTTCGTTGCTTGCTGCCGGTATTTAACTCACTTGCCGAAAACGGCCCATCAGCAACAGACTTCGCTGTGAAAAAGGTAAGTAAAGCAGGACGGCTGTGGCAGCAAGGGCCAGCCCGGCGCCGATCTGCTGGATGATCAAGAACGGTGCAAGAGCCCAGAGCTCATCTAGGATGAGAAGGAAGGGGAAAAGCTTTTGAAATTTCAGGTTCAGACCGAGATAGTTGAACGCCACGGCCGAGAGTAGGTACAACCGAGTTGGTATTCCCACAGCTGCGGTGATGATCAGCAGCACGAGCACAATGCGAGCCTGATTTCCAGGCAGCGTCAAGATCTCACCCAAGATCGACAGGCGCGCGAGCGAAACAATATAAAAGCTAAAGTAGATTATCTGGATCAGCGAAAACAATATTCGAGCGGTCTTGTTCGAAACAGGCGGTAATTCTGCGGGGTCGCTCAAAATCAAAGGCGCAGGCGTTGCGGCGATGGGAATCGGGAGGACTCGAGGTGGTGGGCAATTGGGTAGGGATGGAAGCACAGGCCAACCAGTTGCGCCACTTTCTGCCTTTGGTGCAGAAAGTGGCACAGGAGGAGCGAGCATGCTGCCAGTGGCTGGAACTTCCGCCCGACGGCGGAAGCTGCTGAGCGAGATCGAGCGTCTGGCCCGGGTGGCGGTTTTTCGGAGCCTTGTCGGAAACCTATCGCACGTGTGGACAGCCGGGCTGCCATTGCCACCAGGGCGGACCCAAGCATGGTCCGCACCTCTATATCAGCTATCACGGAGAGAAGGGGAAGACCACGGGCTACTACGTGCCGAAAGGGGCGGAGGAAGCGACGCGGGGAGGAATAGCTGCCTGGCAAGAGCTGCAGGAGTGTTTGCGAGAGCTGGCGGAGATGAATAAGGAGCGCAACTTGCAGCGTGCGCGCGAGGCGCGTGAGCCATGAAGCGAGGGTGGGCCTGGCTCTGGATGTGGGTGGGAGTTCTATCCCTGCTCTGGTTCTTGCATCCTTTCCGGTGTCTGCATCACCACCGACCGGTCGCTGAG
>QHYS01000327.1 GCA_003223325.1 Acidobacteriota bacterium | reverse complement strand
AGTCCTTCTGCGGATCGTCGAAACCGGTTGCTCGCGGCCTCGCGGCAGTGTGAAATGGTTGCTGGCCGCGTGCCAAGCACATCCCATCTGAGGGAGGTAAGGGCACGCCGTGGCTAACGACCGCGCGGCATCACTCAGGAGTTCTGTTCAACGTTGGGTGGGTCATTATTGAGTCCCACTTTCAATTGCACCCCCACCAGTACGCTGGCTTGACTGCAGTGCCGACGAAGGGTAATCTGACGCCATCCAAGACGTCAGTGCTGCGCTCGCACCCAAGAAATAGCCCAATGATTAAGCTGTGGTGCTTCTAGCGCCATGAGGGCGGTGTATATGGTTCGACTCTGGGCCGCAGGGTTAATCATTGCAGCAGCGGCAATGGCTGCTGAGGCTCCTCCGTCTTCTGTCACCTTCAACAAGAGTGTGCTGCCGATTCTTCAGGACAAGTGCCAGACTTGTCATCGACCCGGCCAGGTGGCGCCGATGTCGCTCCTCACGTATCAGGACGCGCGTCCCTGGGCCAAGGCCATCAAGGCCGCCGTCGAGACGCGCAAGATGCCGCCCTGGAACGCGGATCCCGCGTACGGCCACTTTTTGAACGATCGTTCCTTGAACCAGAGTCAGATTGACACGTTAGTAACGTGGGTCGATAGTGGTGCAGCCGAAGGTGACGCTGCAGATGCTCCTCCTCCCAAGCAGTGGCCGACAGGAGGCTGGGAGGTCCAACCGGACATCGTCATCGACGGGCCGGAGTTCGATGTTCCCGCCTCGGGCGTGATCGACTGGTTTTGGGTGGCGATTCCAGGGGCCATGTTCACAAAGGACACTTGGATCACTTCGATTCAATTTCAGCCCGTGGATGACGCAGTTGTCCATCACATTGGCATCGCGTTCGTGCCTCATACAGCAGACGTCAAATATAACGAGCCCATATGGCAGCGAGTGGAACGGGATGCAGATCTGATCACCATTCCGGGACAAAAAGAGTCGTTCGAGACGTTGCGAAACGCCATTGGGGGAGGCTTTCAGGATACGTATGTACCGGGCCACACCATCTCTGACTACAGGCGGTACAACGCGGCCAGGTTTATTCCCGCGAACACCGACGTCTACCTCAACCTGCATTACACTCCGAACGGCAAGCCGATCCGTACCCATGTGAGAGTTGGCTTTACAATCGCGAAAGAGCCCCCCCAGCGACAAGTGGTAATGGTCACGGTCGGAGGTCCCACGGATCGGGATCATTTCCGTATTCCCGCCAATAATGCAGACTATGCCGCTCCGCCGGGAGATGCCACATTCGCTCGAGATGTGGAAATCTTCTCGCTGATGCCCCACATGCATGTTCGTGGAAAAGCGATGACCTTTACGCTGACTTATACCGATGGCAAAACGGAAACAGTCCTGAATGTGCCGCGTTACGACTTCAACTGGCAGTTGCAGTATGACACATCCATTAAAGTCGCGAAGGGCACAAAACTGCGAGTCGAGGCGCACTACGACAATTCCGCCGGCAACCGATACAATCCCAACCCGAACCGGGATGTTTTTTACGGCGAACAGACCTGGGAAGAAATGGAGAGCGGCTACGTATTCGTGCTTGTGGACGATCCTAATTTTGATCCGCGGCATCCGGATCTGGTTGAGAAAGCCACACGGGTTCAGGCCGCCAGATAAAGCAGTCATGGCCCTTATTGGAAGTCGGTGCTGGGCTCATTGTCCTCGACGGGCCGGAGTTCGATGTTCCCGCCTCTGGCGTGATTGATTGGTTTTGGGTCGCGATTCCCAGTAACTTCACTAAGGACATTTGGATCACTTCCATTCAATTTCAGCCCTTAGATCCTGCCGTCGTGCACCACATTGGCATTACCTTCGTGCCTCACTCGCCTGAGGTGAAATATAGCGAGCCAATTTGGGACAGGGTCCAGCGCGACGCGGACTTGATCACCATCCCCGGCCAACCATTTCTCCAGAACGTAGTCACCCGAAATGGCGTCGGCGGCCGCGAGCAGGATACGTACGTACCAGGCCACACCATCTCGGATTATAGGCGTTACAACGCAGCCAGGCTGATTCCCGCGAACACCGACGTCTACCTCAACCTGCACTACACTCCCAACGGTCACCCGCTCCGCAGTCATGTGAGAGTTGGTTTTACAGTCGCAAAAGAGGCCCCCAAGCGACAAGTGTTAATGGTCATGGTCTCCGCGCCCAGCGATCGGGAGCATTTCCGCATTCCCGCCAATGACGCGGACTGGATCTCTCCTCCGGGGGAAGCCACGTTCGCTCGAGACGTGGAGATCTTCTCGATGATGCCGCACATGCATGTTCGTGGAAAATCCATGACCTACACCCTCACCTATCCCGATGGCAAGCAGGAAACAGTCCTGAATGTGCCGCGCTACGACTTCAACTGGCAACCGGAGTACAACACGTCCATTAAAGTGCCCAAGGGCTCGAAGCTGCGGGTCGATGCGCACTTCGATAACTCCGCCAGCAACCGATACAATCCCAACCCGAACCGGGATGTTTTTTACGGCGAACAGACCTGGGAAGAAATGATGACGGGATACGTGGGCGTGATTGTAGACGATCCCAACCTTGATCCGCGGCAACTGTTTGAGAAAGACCCGATGACACCATTGCGGGCCGCGCAATAATCGTCCGCGGCCTGGAGACTGGTGAGAAAGAACCCCTGTAAGAAATAATTGAAACATAACATGGCGGCGATCGAGGCTATGGTGGACTCGACGAGGCCCCAGGCGGTCGCGATCATGAGGATCGCAACCAGGTAGAAAAACCCCGCCGTGGTAGCGTTGACATGCACTGATCGAACGCAGACGAAAGTGATCGCGGCGATGAAACTAAGGGAAGTAACGATGCAGCCGGCTAAACGTATCGCTTGGTGCACGAGCATTCCAGAGGCCAGACGGGTTTCTGGTTCAGCCAACCTAATCATCTAGCCATCATCAAGATCTTCGGAGGTTGATCTTTCCTCTGGGAAGCATAGCGCGATCCGGTTGAAAGGCGGTGTATCACGTTCAACGCCGTCCGGCAGTAATCAGCAGCATTACCATGATGACAATCGCAATCAACGCGAGAGTTGCGTAAAACAAAACCATCCTCGACCTTGTCGAACGCCGTACTCTCCAGTCTCGTAATTCGCTGCGTTCACCTACCGCGACCCTATGTGGATTCCTGAGGATAGATGTGGTCAGGATCCAGTTGTCACTCGCACCACCGAAGAGGTAGTTCACTAAAACCCGGGTCGATTTTCCTTATCGCCGCCTTTTGCCGCCTGTCTTTCGTGCCACTTCCGTCAAAACAGATATATCTCGCGGAAGCGTTGAACCCATACATCATGTCATAAGTCCCGTTGATTCTGTTGCTCTTACTCGCCACGCTGATTGATTTAGGCGCGCCAGGAAGGGTGTTTTGCGCCCAAATTATTCGAATCAAAATCGAGCATAGATCCGGCGGAGATCGGGATTGTTAGTCTTCGCGTCGCAGCACTAAGAGTGTGAGG
Source organism: Acidobacteriota bacterium (assembly GCA_003223325.1). Classification (GTDB taxonomy): domain Bacteria; phylum Acidobacteriota; class Terriglobia; order Acidiferrales; family UBA7541; genus Palsa-189. The sequence goes on along the minus strand of QHYS01000327.1, from coordinate 1,971 downwards.
TCATCAGCCTTCGGCGCGCCCAAAGAGAAATCGCGCAGTTCTTTCAAGCATGCTGCTGTCAAAGCTTCGGGAGCGAGGGTGCGCTGGCAGCCAACGAGTTTCGCCAGACGGTCCACGCCATATTCCCCGCCCAAAGTGTCGCGAACCTCAGATGCGCCGTCAGTGAAGAGGAAAAGCGAATCGCCAAGTTCCAGCTTAGCCCGGTGTGTGGGATAGTCGCCGTCGCAAAACATTCCCAGCGGCATACCCGTCGATTCATAGCGCGCAACCTCTCCATCGCGGAGGACAAGAACGGGGCAATGGCCCGCGCTGCTGATCTCGATCTCGCCCGAGCGGGTCGCCCGTCCGCAGACGAGAGTTGCGAACTGGCCGGCGGCCGTACTCTCACAGAGGAGCCGATTCGCCCGCCCCATCATTTCCCCAAGGGGCAGTCCGACGCTGGCCAAGCTGCGGAACATCGCGTGAAGATGAGTCATGAGCAGAGAGGCAGCGACCCCTTTTCCCGAAACGTCTCCGAGCAAAAACAGAAGGCCTTCCGGGCCACCATCCGAGGCGATTAGATCGCAGTAATCACCGCTGACCACCCCGAGGGGTTCATAGTGGTAATGCGCCCGCCAACCATGCGACCTGAGAGGCCGGGGCGGCAGCAGTCTCTGCTGGACACGTGCCGCCAGTTCAAGGTCCTCTTCCAGCCGGCGCCGCTGAAGGGCAGTTAGGTGGTCGAGGCAGAGCCGCACGAGCGGGTCGGCCAGCAGACGATCCTTCTCAATAGAGTCGTGGCACTCCTCACAGACGCCGTATACGCCGTTCTCCATACGATGGAGAGCCGAGTCCACCTCCTGAAGGAGCTGAGATAAAGAAGCGTTCTCAGGCTTCGCCGCGAGGGCATCTTCGAGACGACGTTTGCGTTCCTCGAGTTGTGACTGCAGAAATGGATCAGTGATGGTAGCCATGATCTAGCCCTTCTGACCTGAACCCTACGACAGGGCGGAGCCGGCGGCTATCCGAATCCGGCAAGTAAATCCCTCACCCAGGGCGACTTTACCAACGGGATTGGATTCACCTACCCCTCGGTGCGATTCATTGAACCGATGCCCGTGCGTTTCCCGTGACGTTGCACGAACTAACGGGTGCTGCGCTAACTGCGCAGGCTCTGGGGCGACATCGACGCCACGGTGTAGACATCGTTGGACGAGGCAAAAGGTGGGAGGCGAACCCAGACATAATGTCATAAGTCCCGTTGACTCTGTTGCCCTTACTCCCCACGTTGACCCGATTTAGGCGCGCCAAGAGAAACGTCGAGAAAAGGAGACCAGACACAGCAAATCGTACCTTTGGAGGAATAGCTCAGTCCAGCGTTCGAGCGATTAAACTTGGCCCATTCAGAGAGGTCCTGTTTTTTGTTGTCGTGGGCGACAAGGGCGATCTTTTTAACCGGGCCTATCTCGATCTGCTTGTAATTCATTGATTCTCCCGTTACGGCAGCACTTGCCATCTTAGAAAGCCAAGCACGAAGGCCAGTCGTTCAGAAGTGACTGCCTAGAGTGCCACGGTGATCCGGGACCGGTCTAACTCAAAGAATTAATGGTTCCCATTGAAAGAAACGTGGAGCGGCCCTCGGAGTCCCCATGTTGCTCTTGGACAAGGAACTCTTCTTGCGCTTTCCATATCATCCCATTCCAAACGCTGCGGCAGGCACTGGAATTACCCTGGGTGACGTCATGGAACGTCGCGCGAACCGACGCTTCCGAATAAAGCTGCCGATGAGGGTCCGCTGGACCACCAAATCGGGAAACGGGGAAGCTCAGACGGAGTCCGAGGACATCACGTCACGAGGCGTTTACTTCTTCCTGCCGATAGAAATTGAGAACGGTTCGTGGGTCGAGTTGGTCATTGTTCTGCCACAGGAAATAACCTTAGCCGAACCTGTTTGTGCCCGCTGTCACGGACGCGTGCGACGGACGGAAATCA
>QHYS01000326.1 GCA_003223325.1 Acidobacteriota bacterium | reverse complement strand
AGCTTCAAATTCCTGGCGATAAGAGGGAAAGACAAAGCGACCTAGCGCAGAGGGAGTAACCGTGAAACGCACCACGAAATGGAGAAGTCTCGGCGAGCGCGTGGCTAAGCTCAAGGACGGCGAGAGCATCGTTCTCGAGCCTGAAGGCGACCTGACCGAAGAGGCCCGCCAGATATATAACGGCTTGAATGGCATCAGGGCATGTGACTTGGTACTGCGTACGGTGAAGGTTGTTGGCGGGAAAATCGTGATTACGCGCGTGGCAGCCTGGCGGCCGCTTGTGCTAAGGGACGACGATCCTAAACGCGGGCGCCGCTCCGGGCCCGCGATTGTCGGCTGATGCGATATTGGGGAAATCATTTCGTTTTGGCGGCCTGAAAACTGTCCTAATCGCCTCATGATCTACAAGCACTTACCGCCTCGACATCAATAGGGTTTTTGGCATCCCATTACGTGCGTTATTATAACCTGCGAAAGAATTTGGCCGCGCGCAGACGCCCCCGGGTGTATAAGCGTGCACACTAGACGGCGCAATGGATTTGCCGGCTGCATTGACTGGCGATTATTAGGACGACATGAACATGAGGACAAAAACACGTTCTGTTGGCTCCGTGGGGACATGCACGGCATTAGCGATCGCGGCTGGAATTCTTTGTTCGCCCTCATTGCGGGCGCAGAGCAGTGCGCCTAAATACGAGGTCGACCTGTCTTGGCCGAAGCCTTTCCCCGACCGGTGGATACTGGGAGGGCTCGGCGGAGTATGTGTGGATGCCCAAGACCATGTATTGCTCCTGAATCGGCGGGACGTGCAGGACGGAGACTTGAATGCCGGTCATCTGGCTCCTCCGATCATCGAGCTTGATCCTGCGGGCAACGTGGTTAATTCCTGGGGCGACTTGAGCGTGCTCGACCCCCGCCTCCACAGTTGTTTCTTCGACAAAGACAACAATTTCTGGATAGCGAGTGCCCCGTCCGGCATGGTTCAGAAATACACGCACGACGGAAGCAAGCTCCTGTTCCAGATCGGTAAAAAAGGCGTCTTGGATTCGACGGATGGCACGGAGAAGGGTAAGCCGCTCAATTCGAACGCCGGGCAATTTTTCGCACCGTCCAGCATTTGGGTCGACCCACAAAACGGCGACGTTTACGTGTCCGACGGCGAAAGTCGCGGTACTAACCGCCGTGTCGCGGTGATCGATCGGACTGGAAAATTCTTACGCCAGTGGCAGCCCGAGGGGATGGAGTCCGTGCACTGCTTGATCGTGGACCGAGATGGTCTCGTCTATGTCTGCAACCGAGAGGAATCTCGGATACAGGTGTACGACAAGATGGGTCACTTCATCAGGAACATCGAGGCCCCATGGAAGCCGGTCACCTCGCCACCTGACGGGAAACTGAAACAGAGTGGAGGCTCCGCGGTGGCGCTCGCCCTCTCTCGCGACTCCCATGAGACGTTCCTGTACTTGATCAACCAGAACAATGCGGAAATCGAAATCCTGGACCGTCAGACCGGCAAGATCCTGTCGAGTTTCGGCCGCGCCGGACACTTCCCGGGGCAGTTCGACCAGGCTCATGGCATCGCGGTGGACTCCAAAGGCAATGTCTACATAGCTGAAAACCGTGGCAAGAGGATCCAGAGGTTCAAGATTGTTGGTCAATAGCGCGACAACCAACTTTCACTAGGCGAGACGTAGTGCCGGAATAGTTCTTGTCCTGGCAGGTGTTGCGGACAGACGCATCTCGGCCGTGAACTCCGCCCAGGCACCGATATTCCTCTTATTGATAGTGCTTCCCAGTCGGCAGCCTAGTGTTTGAACAGCTAGAGCAAGGCGCAGCCGCTGTGCAGGATCCTGTTCTTCTTTCGCGTCTGGCGAGCGCCACCCAAGCGATTGATTCCCACAAATGCGTATCGACCGCTAACGCAAAGAGCCAGCAAGCTCTGCGATGGGAGAGTTGGCCTAGGCGATCTTGTCTCTGTGGTTCTTGCGGATCCAATCTTTGACTTCTTTCCGAACACGGACGGCCATCTTGCCGCAGTGATCGGCTTCTCCTTGCGACACCAACCCGTAATCATCATCAATAGGAGCCGACATTCCGCTTTTTACGTAGCTTATCGAGGGCGGGAATCATTTTCTTTTGCGGATCAATCGAAAATTCAAGGGCTTCGATGGTTCGGTAATGTTCGCTGCCGCCTCTTGCGGTATCCTGCGGCGCGCAGCGCCGCCGTCGCAGAGATGCGGATCGCGTCGTAGGCTAGGCTCAACTGCACATCGGAAGACAGCTTGCCAGCAACTGCTCTTTGATAGTCCTCGAACCGCCCATCCGCGACTGCCAGCCAGCAAGCGAGCGATCTCCGCTCGATCCGAATCACGGCGTTCGAGCCAACTATTCTTGACCCAACTCTCTAACGACATTCTCATCACCAATGATGAACAGCTTCTTGTCGGCAAGCACGGTCTTGAGGAAACTACCGCGCGCCTTGCCCCTGAACTCTTTTACCGAGTACACAGTTGGATTGATTTCCCGATTCAGGATTTTCTGCGCGTCGGCCAGCTTCTCTTCCACGGCGCTGAAACCGACTCTGCCGACAACCATCAGATCTACGTCACTGCGTTCCGTCTCGCCGGACCGAGCCACGGAACCATAGATAAATGCGACCTTGATTTTCCTTCGCAGCGGCTCGAGCGCGGTATGCGGAACGTCATGCATTCCAACCGTCTTCGTAACCAAGCTTTTGATCTCTGCGAAGACAGGGCTATCCTCATTGGCACTGTAGAGCGTTTGCGCCCCGACAATCTTCCTAGTCACAAGACCGGCATCAACCAGTTGTCGTAGCTCACGTTGCACAGGCCCGAGAGCGATCTCCGTACGGCGGGCTAGTTGGCGCAAATAGAACGCCTCACCGACGTGGCCATACAGGACGGAAAGCACGGCCCCTCGAGTACGTCCAAATAGAATGCTGCTTGTACCCATTCTGGGGTCAGGTGTACCCTAAAAGGGTACACGGATCAACTTATTACCTGCATTCGATCGAGAATAAAGGGGCGTGTACCGTGAGACTCGCCAAATCTTTGCTCGACTGGAGGACATGGGCCACGGGCTTTGCGGGATGGTTTCGTTCGACAATTCATCGACGCCTTCTCCATTCCGCTCGCCCCTCGCGTAACTCCGCCCAATTAGAACTTACAGGTGTATTCGCGTAGCTGATCAGTATTCACTTCCCGTGCCCGAATCTTGATTTGGTGTTCCCCATCAGGGCGCGCTGGATAAGCAGTGTTCCCAAGGCTGTACAGGCTTACGCCGCATTCGTAGTGGATAGCGCGTGATTCAGACGTTTTCCGTGACTCTAGCACGCCGCTACCTCTGGTGACGGCGCCTGAAAAGAAAGTGGATCGGCTGCGCTGAGCGGTTATCACCCTCAAGGCCAGCGGCGATTCGTCTTGCACTTCAGGTGAACGGCTTTTTAGATTGTAGGATTGCCCGGAGGCAAGAAAATAGTACGGCGCGCCATCGTGCATTTTTCCATCGTGAATTGCGACTTGGCCGCCTACAACGAAAAATGAATCACCATGCACTACGATGGCCGCGTCTTGATCGATTCCGATTCCAAGCAAATCCGGATGCGAAGCAATTACAGGATCGAGGTCGCGTTCGCGTCCCCGCGTATTCACGTGCTGGTCTACGGCTGAGTTGGGTAGCAACCCAAAGCCTACAGTGTGCCCCGGCGAAACCATGATGCTGTTGTCTTCACCGGGCGCACCGCGCACAAGAAATGATCCCTGAATCGTAGCGCCTGCGGAACCGCCACCCACTACTCCTCCCCGCGCCAAGAGCGCTTTAATTTCGTGCTCCACCGCAGTACCGAGATAAGCGTCAGCGAGCCGGTATTGTCTCCCGCCGCCAATCCACACGCCAGACGCTCGGCGCAACGGTTCGGCAAATCCCGACGAGTTTGCAAGAACACGATCTCTGGTGTGAAGGACTGTGACATTCTCCACATCCACATCGAAAGCCCGTGCCACTTGTGCTCGGTACTGATCGGGATTGAAGTCTCTTTCATCAGCGGTTGGTATCACCACAAAATTCACGTTGGGGCCGCCAGCCAAAGTCACAAAACGTTCTGTCGTTTCGTTCGTAACGTTCCCACCGCCTTGAATCACCAGCCATCCCTTCGCTGGACCGATGGTTGGCGCGTTGTCATAGTCCGTCGCCGCCAGGACCAAGGCAGTCAGGAAAGTGAACAAAGCTAAAGATCCGTAACGCATCGTGCCCGATTTTAACATCAGGTCCATCGGTCGCTCGTGCTGCTGTTTCCGTTCAGTGTGTGCCTTCGTTATCCAATCACGTAATACCTATCTGATACCATTGTGACGAGTTGCGAATTGTTGCCTCATGACGCTTCCCTCAAACTGATCTGGGAAGAAAGAGTTTGGACCGTACTCCGGCAGGCAGAGTTCAATCCATGTTCCGGGGGCCTGCCGTTTCTCGACCCAGACTGGGTGGCTTGCATCACCGCTACGATCGAGCTGCTTGATATATAGAGAGGATACCGGGGCCCGCGAGACTAAGACCGCGTCTTCCGTTTTGACGGCGAGCGGCGGAGTCACGGCGCAGCCTTTGGAACCGCTGAACCGCTGTTCAGATCAGACCTGCTCGCTAGATCCAAAACCTTCTTGGCTTGCGACGAATGTTGCTGGGAATTGTACTATCCCGGAAGTGGATGGCATTTTGGCGAGGGACAATCCTCATTGTCTCTCCACCAAAACGGCGCACCAGCTCCCGAGTGGCTATGTATTTCGGTGAACTCGCCGGGAGCAGAACGGTCTCCCCGCCATAACAACCCGCGATCTTCTGAAAGCAACGTTTGCGGCATAGACCAGACCGGATCATCTTGGGCGAGATTCGCGGCGCGCGAAGCCTTCGACCTACTTCAGCTTCTAAACATCGCACTCACGTGCGTACCAGGAAGTTCGGAACGAACACAACTGCCACACCACACTCGTGACAAGACTCAATTAGCTTACCCCTGAAGCTCGACCAAAGTTCGGGACGGGATTCTTGCCGAGGCCTCGAAGTTTTTCAGTTTGACTAGCTAGTTTTCCATGGGCAGAAGGCGGCAAATCGCCGGGATCAATTCTCTGTCGATTTTGGGGTTTCTGGATGAAGTTATCTGCCGCCACATACGCAGATGGCGAGGCCATTCCTTGAATGGCCTGCTCAGCTTGTTTAGCGGAGTAGCGATTGGGATCGGCCGGCGTTTAGGTGGCGGACCGCCGCGGATGAAGTACCCCCGGCAAGGAATTCGGCGAACAGCTCGGGAGCCACAGCCGGACTGAAATAGAAGCCTTGTCCCTCGTCACAGCGATGGGCCTGCAGGAATTTGAGCTGCTCTTCTGTTTCCACACCCTCCGCAATGACTCGATGCTTTAGGCTCTTGCCCATGGTGATTACGGCGTTCACGATTGCGGCATCTTTAGTTTCCGCGCAGGCGATGTCGTGGACAAATGACCGGTCGAGTTTCAGGACGTCAATCGGAAACCGCCTCAGATAGCTTAAACTGGAATAGCCGGTGCCGAAGTCATCAACCGCAAGCTGCACTCCAATGGACTTGAGTGCCCGAAGCACGGACGCAGTGGATTCGGGATGCTGCATGAGGACGCTTTCGGTCAGTTCGAGTTCGAGAAAGTGTGGCTCCAAGCCAGTCTCCAACAGGATCGCGCGAATGCCTTCGAGAAAATGCTTGCTCCGGAACTCTACTGTGGAGATGTTGACCGCCACAGGCATCCGCCCCAGCCCGGCATCCAGCCATGCTCGGGCTTGCCTGCATGCTTCGCGTAGGACCCACTGGCCGATCGGCAGAATCAGCCCACTGTCTTCCGCGATGGGCACAAACTGAGCAGGAGGGACGAGTCCTCGATCTGGATGCAGCCAGCGTATCAGCGCTTCGGCGCCGGTAATCGCACCGGTCTCAAGATTGACCTTCGGCTGGTAATGTAGCACAAACTCCTGTCGCCCCAGGGCGTGCCGCAGCCTGCCTTCGAGGGCTTGCCGCTCGACAGCCCGAACGTTCATGTCCTTCTCAAAGAACTGGTAATTGTTGCGCCCATTTTCCTTGGCGTGGTACATCGCGGTATCCGCATTCTTGATCAGGGTCTCTGCATCCTCACCGTCATAAGGAAAGGTGCTGACGCCAATACTCACGGTGACATCGAGGTCGTGCTGGGCAATGCTATGTGGCGTCGCTAGCATCGTGAGCACTTTGTTCGCCGTGATGGCTGCGTCTCCTACCTGATCGAGTTCCGAAAGCACGACCACAAATTCGTCTCCACCTAGGCGGCTGACCGTGTCCGAGCTGCGGACACACGCCAGCAGCAGATGCGCCACCGACTGCAGCAGGGCGTCTCCCATCGCGTGTCCGAGGGAGTCATTGACGTGTTTGAACCGATCGAGGTCCACGAACAGCACGGCGAGGCCGGTGCCGTGGCGCCGAGCCGACGCAATAGCCTGGGTCAGCCGGTCGTTGAGCAGCGTTCGGTTCGGCAGGTCGGTGAGCACGTCGTACTGCGCCAGATGAGACAGTTGGAGGGACATCGCCCGTTCCACGCTCACGTCGTGGAACACGATCACTGCACCGGTAATCTGCCCTCCTCGATCGTGGATGGGGGCCGCGGAGTCTGCGATGGGCGATTCGAACCCGTCACGCCGGACGAGAATGCAGTTCGCTCGCAGGGTCACAGTTCTGCTCAGCTGGACCGCTAACTCCAAGGGATTCTGAGCGGTTTCACGTGTCTTACCATCGATTATTTTGAACACTTTGGTGAGGGGCCGGCCCACTGCCTCCGCGCAGGACCACCCCGTCATGCGTTCGGCGACCAGATTGAGATAGGTGACCTTGCCCGAGAGGTCGGTGCTGAGGACGGCGTCACCGATCGAGTTGAGTGTGACCTGAGCGCGTTCCTTTTCCGCAAACAACGCTTCCTCGAGCGCTTTGCGATCCGTGACGTCACGAATGATCTCGCTGAAGCCGCCTACATAGCCTTTCTCGTCGCGAATCGTGGTGAGCACATCGTTTCCAAAGAACCGGCTGCCGTCTTTCCGCACAAACCAGGTACTACTCTCGCTGCGCCCCGTCTCAATCGCTTCCCGTCGCCGATCCGCTAGGATGCCACGTTCCTGATCCTCAACCGGAAACAGAATGGCCATGTCCTCGCCGAGTATTTCCGTCTGGTCAAAAAAGAAAAGCCGCGCAGCTCCTCCATTCCAACTGTCAATTCGGCCGTCTTTATCCAATGACAAAATGGCGTAGTCTTGCACGCTGTCAATCGTGATCTTCAGACGTTCGTCCGCTGTGCGGAGCTGTTTCTCCGCCTGCCGTCGGAGTTGTGTCTCCACTTCCCGAAGCCGCTCGGCTTGCAGTCGGTTCTCGTTGGTCTTGCGAGACAACTCCACGAACACGCCGACCTTTGCCTTGAGTACTTCCGGCTGAACCGGCGTCAGAATATAGTCCACTGCGCGCAGCGAGTAGCCCTTGAACATATGGGCATCGTCTGCATGCGCTGTCAGGAAAATGATGGGGGTGTCGGCCGACGCCTCTCGTTGGCGGATCAGCTCGGCCGTCTCGAATCCGTCCATTCCTGGCATGTTCACGTCGAGAAGAATCACGGCAAAGGTCTCGTTCAGCACATATCGCAGCGCCTGTTTGCCCGATTGGGCGCAGACCACCGTGACTCCAGGTTGGTTGAGTACGGCACTGAGGGCCACGAGATTCTGTTCTTTGTCGTCGACGAGTAGAACCTTCACGTCACTTGGAGCCGCCAGTATTGCTGTCGACGGCCCCTCCACGATTCTTGCGCTCCGGTCAGATTGGTGGCCTGGCATCAAGTGCGACCTTTCTGGTCCATCTCCGTGGCTGCGGGATCTCAGCGGCGCAACCATGCGCGGCAGCTCGACACCATCTGAAGCGGGTCCACCGGCTTCGACAAATAATCCCAGGCGCCGGCCTCAATGCACCTCTCCCGATCGCCTTTCATCGCTTTGGCCGTGACGGCCACGATGGGCAGCGACTTGAAACGCGGAATGCGTCGGATGGCTCGCATGGTGTCGAACCCGTCCATGTCCGGCATCATGATGTCCATCAACACTATCTCGATGTTCGCGTTCAGGTTCAGCTGCTCGATGGCTTGCTGCCCGCTCTCGGCCGATAGCACATTCATCCCGTGTTGCTCGAGCAGGCTCGTCATCGCGAAGATGTTGCGAATATCGTCATCCACGATCAGCGCAGTCCTGCCGCGCAAGACGTCGTCGTTCTCATACAGCGTGCGAAGAATCTGTTGCTTGGCGGGCGACAACTGGGCAAAAGACCAGTGCAAGTAGAGGGCCACCTCATCCATCAGCCGCTCGGTCGACATCACGCGTTTGATCGTGAGAGTTTGCGCCGCTTTTGTGAGTTGCCCCTCCGCCTCGGCGTCGAGCGCCTCCGGCGCGTAGATGATCATCGGCAGGTCATGCGACCCGAGTCGCTCGGCGAGCGTGGCGAGACACAGCGTGAGGGGCATCGTCCGGATGGGCGGTCGAACCACGACGCAATCGACGGATCCGGAGGGCATTTCGGCTATCGCTGCGGTTGTCGCGGGGATGATGTGGATGTCAACGTTGTGTTCACTCAGCGCATCGGCAACCTCCGTCGACGCTGCATCGTCTTCGGTCACCACGACGAGCCTCTGCCGTGTTCGCGCAAGCACTCCCTTGATCTGAGAAAACACCTCTTCGAGCGCCTCTCGAGTCTTGACCGGCTTGGAGAGTACGGCCATAGCGCCCATCGCCAGCGCGCGCCGTCGGTCCTCGTCGGTGGAAATAACGTATACGGGAATATGGCGGAGCTCGACCTCGGTCTTGAGTCGTCCCAGCACTCGCCAGCCGTCCATGTCCGGCAGTCGAATATCGAGCGTGATCGCACCGGGATTGCGCTCGCGCGCCAGCGTCAGGCTGGAAGCGCCAAATGCCGTCACCAGGGTGCGAAAACCTTGCTCGCGTCCCATGTCGCGCATGATTTGTGAGAACGCCACGTCGTTTTCGACGATCAGAATCGTGGGCGCACCCGCACCGAGTGACTCCGCCCCGACCGTCGCGCTCTCCGTCGCCACCTCTGGGATGTTGGCGCACGCGAGCTCCGTCTTCCGATTCAGCGAGAACACATCGCGATGCGGCAGCACGGCCTCGGGAGCGACGGCCACACTGCCGCCGTCGCGTGGCACGAAGTTTTGCGGCAGGTACAGGGTGAAGGTACTTCCCTGATTGACCTGACTCGTCAGCACGAGCTCTCCGCAAAGCAAGCGTGACAGCTCACGACTAATCGCCAGGCCCAGGCCCGTCCCACCGTACTTTCGGCTCGTGCTGCCATCGGCCTGCTGGAACGCTTCGAAGATGATCTTTTGTTTCTCGAGTGGGATACCGATCCCGGTGTCGGCCACCGAAATCGCGATGACCGAGGGTGTCTCATTAAGCGTCTCCTGGTCGCGGCTCCAGCCGCTCGTCGCCGGCGCGATCCGCAGCGACACTCGCCCAGTCTCTGTAAACTTGAACGCGTTTGACAGTAAGTTCTTCAACACTTGTTGCAGGCGTTTGGAATCGGTGTGGATGATCCCCGGCAGATTCTCGGCGAGGTCAACGTTGAACTCGAGCTTCTTGGCTTCAGCGACGTGGCGGAACGTCCGGTCGACGTACTCCAGGAGGTCGTGCAGTTGCAGTTCCTCAATATCGACGACCACCGTCCCGGATTCGATCTTTGAGAGATCGAGGATGTCGTTGATTAGACCGAGTAAATCATTGCCCGATGCATGGATCGTCTTGGAGAACTGGACCTGCTTGTCGGTAAGGTTCGCGTCCTGGTTCTGCGATAGTTGATCAGAAAGGATGAGCAGGCTGTTTAACGGCGTTCGGAGCTCGTGCGACATGTTCGCTAGAAACTCGGACTTGAACTTCGATGTGAGCGCCAACTGTTTAGCCTTTTCCTCGAGGGCCTGGCGCGCTTGCTCGACTTCCCGATTCTTCCGTTCCACTTCGACGTTCTGGTCGGCCAGCAATTTCGCCTTCTCCCCGAGCTGCTGGTTGGTTTGCCGTAATTCTTCTTGCTGCGCTTGAAGTTCCGCCGCGAGCGATTGAGATTGCTTGAGGAGGTCTTCTGTCCGCGTGTTAGCTTCTATGGTGTTCAGGACGATGCCGATGCTCTCCATGAG
>QHYS01000325.1 GCA_003223325.1 Acidobacteriota bacterium | reverse complement strand
CAAAAAGTGGAAAGGTGTCCAACCGTCCGAAAATGTAAAACTGGCACCCGCCCCGGCCCTGTCGTATAGACACCGCCGTCTAAGCAGGCTGATGCGCCTTGAGGAAGGAATGGATTTGGCGCACTGCCAGCGGAATCCGCTCTTTGGGCTCTTTCCAAGGAAAGATGCTCACTTCGGCTTTCGGCGCGAGCATCGCGCACTCCATGGCGACGGCGTAAGGGTGCGCGGGGACGTCGTCCGGCAGGACCAAGATCGGGTTTTGGCAACTACGCACGAAATCGCGTGTCACGGTGAAGACGAAGTCGGGATTGGTTTCGAACATCCTGGTCACAAATTGGTCGGCCGTCTGCATCGTAATCTCTGGTCGCTTAGCGGTCAGCGCCGGACCCCAAGAAGATTCCAGATAAAGGGGCCGCCAATGCAGAAACCCATCACAGAGAACTTGTCGATGCCCAGATGATCCATCACGCCGAGCTGGTCGTCGGCATAGGATTCCCACGGCCGGTCGATCTCGACAGGGCCGGTGGACTGGCCGCTGGGGGCGTTGCGCAGGTCCGCTGTGATGCAGCGATACTGTCCCTTGAACTCCTCAACGGCGTTGAAGGGCGAGTTGCCGGTGAAGAAGGATATGGTGGAGTTCAATCCCCCGCCGGGAAGCAGCATCAACGGGAAACCGGACCCGGCCTCCTCATAGAAGATACGAACGGAGCCTTTTTCGTAGAACTTGCCAGTTCCTCCTTTGCTCGCCTGCTGAGCAAATGCGCGCGGCAAGGCGGCCGTTGCCGCTGCCGCGGCGCCCGCTGCCAGTATGATGCGTCTGGTTAAACCCATAGTCGGCGTCCTCCTTGATCATTATCATGGCCGGTCTGTGCAACTCCAAGCGTCAGTATGATCCGCAGTTCGAAAGGATCCTAGCACAGGTTCTCTTGGCGCGGAGGAGCCGTAGCGGCATATGACTGATTTACCTTAATCACTCGATCAGAAAACAGATAGGTCCTGGTTAACGGGCGACTGTGGTACCAGGGTCGCAGGCAATGCAATGAACGTAGGCAAGGGCTCTACTGACATGGCTTGTATGATCCTTTCACGCCCTCCCACATGCACGGAGCGCCTAAGTAGGTTCAAGTGTGACGTGCAGGCGACCTATTCTGGCTCCCCGTTTTTCTGGCGACCCACCGAATAAATAGAAGAAAATAGCTGAGGATCAATCTCCACGAGATTAGAACCCCACGCACGTAAAGGATCGTGCGACGCGTCTGTACCGAAACTGTACCCGACTACGGCGGTTAGAGCGGTTCCAGCGACAAGAGCGACACGCAAAATCAGTAATTTGCGTGCTTTCAATACCGGGATCGGGTTCGAATCCCATCCTCTCCGCCATTCTATCAACTTTATTTCCAATGACTTACTGACATTCTCGCCGGCGCCTGTACCTGCTTCCTTTGGGCGATCGCAATGGAAATCGTCAAGGACGGCGCTCCTTCGCATCGCTGTCTGAAAATGCGGCTACCCTCCCATGCACGCTTGGCGCGCTTGTGTGAACAGGCCTCGACAGAGTGTGAATAACTAAAAACTTGCACGCAGCCGCCCGCTGACACTGCGCGGGGGGCCAATCGCCGTGCCGGAGAAAAGGCTCGCAAAATTGATGACGTTCACACGATCTGTGAGATTGGCTATCTGTATCAGCAAAGATACGGTTCGCACATCCCGCCGATATAGATCTACACCTGCGCCAGCATCCAAGGAAAAAGCAGGCCGGACGCGCCTACGAGCAAAGTCCACACGATCCAATACAGGCGCTCCGTATTGCGATAGCAAGAAATTGTAGTCGATAGGACCGCTGCCCAACTCCACGGGTAATCCACTGCCATATTCGGTGCCTACCGCGAGCCAGAACCGCGATGCGGCTTGGAAGCGGAGGCGCGTACGCAGTGTGTTCCGCTGGTCCTGCGAAATCGCGAAGCGGCTGAAATCACTGAGTGCTGATGCCGCATCTGCGCCGAGAAACAGTCCGCCTGTGATTGGTCCCTCTCCAGTTCCCGTTTGATTCGCATAGCTCACAGACCCGGAGAGCCGGCCCCATCGCGGAACTTCCAAGCGCACCTCTTCGCCTTCGATTTGCGCAGTGGCAAACGTGATGGGAAAGCTCACGCCGGTATTCAACAGCAGGTCATCGTCAGCAAAATCTCGGAAGTCACGCCGGAAAAGATTGGCATCAATGCGAACCTTGCCCGTGAGTCCCTTCGTGATCCCCACTTCATAGAAGTTGCCCAATGACGGCTTCACGGGCAACCGCAGCACTTCCGGGCTTATGGAATCAAGTTGCGGAGAACTGGCGAGAAGAAGATTTTCGATGGCCGGCGTCTGAAAGGCTCGATCGTAGGAAGCGTGAATAAGAAGATTGAACGGGGAGAAGAAGCGAGAGACAGCCAGCCGCGGACTCCATGCCGATTGGTTCACGAGGAAGGAATAGTGATCAAAACGCAAGCCCGCGCTGAAGTTCCAGCTTCCCAGACGAATCTGATCCTGGACAAATGCGGATTGCTCGCGATCCCAACGCCGGTCAGCAAACGAGAATAGGGACTGCACGCTAGGATCGAACTGCGCCGGGTCAGTAATTACATACTGCAAAGCCTCGTGAACCGGGGTGAAGAGAGCGTCGGCTCCGATCTTCCAATCGTTTCTCCCATGATGACCGGCGATATCCATACGGATATAACCTTCGCGGAATCCGCGCCGCGGGGAAACGAGGATCGGCGTCGAGAAGGGATTTGAGGACAATTGTGCGGTGACATCCCGGACGTTGCCTTGCACATCGAGAAGAAGGTTGGTTGCAATCGTTCGCTGATAGTACGCCGCGCCGGTGGTTTCCTCATTCTGGCGGCTCTGCCGCTGGCCGGCGATCTGCTGCAACAGTTCATTGGGGACGAGAAAGGTCACTACATCATGAGCAGCCGTCACCCGCAGGCGGCTGCGATCCGAAGGTTCCCTCGCGTAGGACGAAGAGAAAGTGCCCGAAGAACCGCTGTTTGTGTAATTGCCCAGGACGGGCGGGTCCAGGTAGCGCTCTGAGTGAAAGCCGCCCCCATTCGCAGAGAGATAGTTTCGCCCGCGGCTATAACTCAGATCGATCTCACCATCTGCGGTTGCAAAGCTTCCTCCTCCTGCCAGGACTTGCCCGTGCAGACCGGCCGGCGCATCTTTCGGCGTTGTGATTTCGACAATTCCGCCAAGTTTCCGACCATATTCCGCCGGATACCCTGCGGTGCGGACGCGAACGGAGTCCGATTCTTCCGCCTCGAAGGGAGCCGCAAACGCGGGCGAACGGTTTTCGGTTAGTGGCAAACCATCGACAACGAATTGCACCTGGTATTCCGATTCGCGCGGGTGAAGGACCCCGCCTGCCTCGTAAGTCCAGCCTGGAAGCGAATCGACGAGATTGAGCAAACCACGCCCCGGCTGGGATGGTACTTCCTCGTGGATCATCTGCGAACCCACTGTATTGACTGTGCCCGTTCGATTGGGATCAACCAGGGTTTCGGAAGCAGTGACCTCCACCTGGCTCTCGACTGACGCAAGACCGAGTGTGACCTTTACATCCATCGGCACCTCGGACCGAATCTCGATGATCTGCACATTCGGGGCGAAACCCGCATGGGTGATGCTGAGCCTGTACAGCCCAAAAGGAAGATCTAGCACAGTTGCCCGGCCATCAGTATCGGAAGAGAAATTGCGCCGCACCTGGTTGGCGTCGCTGATCAATTCCACTGCGGCAGCTACAGGCGCGCCTTGCTGATCCTGCACCTCAAGGTGCAATTCTCCCAATTCGCGTTGAGCATCGGCTCGAAAACAAGCGAAAAATATAAAGCCAAGGAAAATGGGAAGGATCCGCAAGGCATTCCGCAAACACATGCATAGAGTGTCTTACACTCGAAAGGGCGTGTCGATGCCCACAAACGAAACTGTGAATGGTTATCTATGACAACGCCCGTTATCTTGATAGATGGTGAAGTGGTGGTCGGTTTTGACCGCCCGAAGCTGGAAAATCTGCTACTGCGCAAATAGGATTTTTGCGGCGCCGTTCAGCATCTTTGACCTATAGCGGTTGGACCATTGAGTTGGATGTTCCCACTCGCAAGTACCGCACTCCGCGAGTCTATGAACAGACCATCACCTTGGCCGGCCGGTCCCTGCGGCAGTTATTTGTTCAAGACCTCGGCCACGATGAACCGACCATCCTGCTCACCAATCAGCGGCACACCCCGGCCAAGGCACTGCTGACCCGCTACGCCCAACGCATGCTGATCGAAAATGCACTCTCGGACGCGGTGCGTTTCTTCCATATTGATGCGCTTTCATCCTCGGTGGGGCTGAAGGTGGATTTCGACATGGCGCTGCTGGTACTGGCCAGTGGTCTTTATCGCCTGATCGCTCAACGCATGCGCGGCTACGCCGACGCGCAGGCGCGCCAAATTTTCCGCGATCTCATCGATATGCCTGCAGATATTACCGTTAGCGAAAAAGAAGTAGAGGTCAGCTTTCACCGCCGCGCACACCTGCCGATCCTTCTGGCGTCCGATCTCATGGAAAAGCCTATCGCAGTGCCGTGGTGGAATGGATTGCCCTTACGCTTGACAACCTACGATGGACGTCAAAACAAGCCGTCCACTTAGGTCAATTATTATCCGTGGAAATTCAGGCTAGGCCCGATGAAGGCGGACATCGTGGAGAAGCCCTAGTTTTTTGTATCCTCGAGAATCCTCGAGATAGAGTCCCGATAAACGTTAGCGCTTTAAACAGCATTTCTGGAAAGTGGCTTTTCACAGCCTGGGCCACGAGTTGATCTTTCTATGTCGACGCAAACCGCCCGTTTTTCAGTAGACATCAAGGTCCTGACCGATGACAACGTTCCCGTGGTATGTCCTCTGGATCTCCGTTAAGTATTGCGCATCGGGGATCTCGTGGCCCGGTGGACCTACACCCCGATGGTAGACGATCAGAAGTCCCGGCCGCGTCTTGTTCGCAATCTCCGCGAGCTGGGTGGTCGTGGTATGGTATTCCCACCACCCGATAACGGGATTCGGAATGTTCTTTTCGAGGCGGGCCACATTCTCGTAAAGTGCGGGGTTCGATGTTGAATCTCAGGTGCTTGCAAATATAGCCCTTAAAGTAGCTTAAGCAACGGTTTCAAGCGCATAGAAGCTGTTTCCCTTTAGGGTACTCCTGACCTTCCGGCCAGATGTGTTTCTCCTTTTAAGGGGATATGGTCAGTCGATTCGATATTTACCGGGGGAGTTCATTCCCGCTGATCTCCCGGAGACCACACAGATTATTTGTAGCGGGACGTGCCTAATTCCAGCTTGAATGGAAGGAGACCCTTCGATGAGCGAGGCTTCTGAAGAACAGTACAACGGCCGAGAAGATATGCAGGCAGAAGAATCCCGAATAGAGGGAGATGGAACGCCCCGGTGGGTGTGGTTGGCCGTAATTGTTCTTACGGCAGTGTCCGTTTTGGGCGTTGGCGTGGGATGGAATGCCACAACACAAGCAAAAAGAGCGGAGCAGGCCCTTGCCAGCCAGACCGGTCAGAATAAACTCGTTGGGCAGGATCTCCAGGCCCTGAACCAGCGCCTTACGCAGACCGAGGAGGTCAACACCCAACTCCAAAATGAACTGGTTGCGGTGACGGACAAGATGAAGATGACTCAAGGTGAAGTTACAACGGCGCGGCGCCAGAACGGCCAGATTCGCGACGACTATTCCAAGAAGCTAAGCAGCGTGCAGTCAGAGTTCTCCGACAAGCTCGCTGGCAAGGCGAATGTGGAGGACATCAAGTCTTTGGGCGGTGATATCAATGGCGTGAAGAGCGACCTGGCGTCGACTAGGAACAATCTCGATATGACCCGCACCGAATTCGGAACCCTGATCGCCCGCAACCACGATGAGATCGATGAGCTCCGCCGCGTGGGCGAGCGCGATTATGTCGAGTTCACGCTCACCGGCAAGGGCAATCGCTCGAAGGTCGGCGATCTCATGGTCGAGCTCCGCGGCACTAATGTTAAGAAGAAGGAGTTCACCGTGGCGCTCTACGTAGACGACCTGCGTCTCGAGAAGAAGAACCGCGCGATCGATGAGCCCATCTACTTCTATACGCACGGAACCCGAGTGCCTCTGGAACTCGTGGTCAACCAAATCGGGAAAGACAAACTCGTCGGATACGTGAGCGTCCCCAAGGGGCAGCCCAGGCCAGCCTCGGCGAGGACGGGCAACTGACGCTTTGCGGGCGGCCGAGCGAAAGGCTTCGCTGCTAATCTAAAGGGAGAGTCGGGGGAAGCTCCTTTATGTTTTGCTTCCTTTGGCGGCTCTTGAGATGAATGGTTGCCAGTTCAGACTCCCTTTTGACGATTCGGATTCGCATTCCAAAGCCTGACAAACTCCCGCGCGTAGTACGCCCGATAGCGCAGCACGACCTACGTGACCGCGGGTGCGCCGGGTGCTCTCTCCATCGCGGCAACCCCGAATGCCGGCAGCGGTGAGAACGACGTCTTCGCGGCGACGACAGCGTCCGACGGCTCGACCTGGGCGGTGGGCTGGGACATTGATATTTCGACGGGCAACCACAATCCTCTGATACTTCAGGGCGGGAGCGGCGTGTGGTCGCTCGTTTCGAGCCCAGCGCTCGCGGCAGGATCGGACAGCGGCTTCTCCGCCATCACGGCCATTCCGGGCGGCGGAATGTGGGCTGTGGGCGTGACGGGAGCGGGGAAGGTCTCAACGTTGATCGAGTACCACCCGTAACGCTTCGCTCTCCAACCGCGTACGCGCAGCGGTTTGATTTAAGGCCCGGGCATCTTAGCGCCCGGGCTCTTTTCTCGGAACGACCACCTCTCGTTTGTGCCTGCGATCCTTCAGCAGATCGGAGGCAGCTCCTGATAAACGCTAACTGCGATTCGGGATGCGCAGTTTCCGAAATCACGGGAGTTGAGCGGCACAGCTGCTGGATGGCACACTTACATGTGCAATGGCGAACAAGATCCAGTGCGCAGCTCACGGCGAGTCTCACGAGACATTCGTCTACACTCACCTTCTAGGGGAGACCGTAGGGCTCGGATTCAACCGGAGCGAACCCACTGCTGAAAACCCATTCCCCGATGCTTGGTGTGACGATTGTGAACTCATAAGTGCCGCTCACGGGGGTTGGAATGAACAATCGGAGAATCTGGCGAAAATCTCAATGCTCTGTTCGGGCAGTTACGAGCGCGCCCGCATCCGCAATACCCGAACCTCAGTCAACGATGAGGACTTCTTCGTGCGTGGACTCATCCAGCTGCCGATCATCGGTACTGCAAAGAGCTTTTGCTGGGGTGTTCGGGGCTCGCTGAGCCGCGACAATTTTGACTCCAGAATAGCGCTGAGAACCCCAAGCGTGTCGGACTGCCAGCCATGTTTTCCTGGCTGAGCACCCAGCTTCCCGAATATCCCGATACATTGAACCTGAAGATGTACGCCCATATCCAGGAACTGAATTCGCGTCCACATTTTGAATTGGAATCGACAGACCACCCGCTCTCACAGGAGTATCACAAAGGGATTACTCCGGAACGGGTGAAGAAAATCATGATGGAACGTCTGTGCAGCAACTAGTAACGGTTCACAAATGAAGTTGGTTATGGGGTATTAACGCAACCGGCCTTAAACGGGATTCTCTCTAACTGGCTTTTCGCTACCGGCCACTTAACCGCACCGCGTGCTAGACTCGGCCCTATGGAGAACACACACATATTGCTGATTGCCGCATCAATTCTGGCTGCTCCTAGGCTGGCGTCGCAGCTCGATAGTAAGGATTCCCCGGCACGTGACACTGTGATTTCCGAAGCGGTCCGCGATGCGGAGCACATTCTGCGAAACATCAACAACCTGCATTCCGAACCGAAGGTCTAGCCCTACCGCAGACCTAGTGACGCCAGAGACGATTTCGTCACGGTCTAGATGGCATGATGAAGAACGCGCCAGTCATATGGCCCCTTTAATCGCAGGATTCCGCACGAGAAAACGGAATTTCCGGAAACTGCGCGGGAGGCTGACCAGTTTCAAAAAACCGACAATCCCAAGGGCGGAACGTAAATCGCGTATCTCGCATGCGTCAAGTCGGGCGACCACATAATGGGCCGATCTTCGTGCAGCGAGGCACACCGAGAGTAAAGAGGAAATCAAATGAAGGCCGCCGTCATAACGAAACCGGGCAGGACGCCATTGTTCGCAGACTTTGACGACCCCGTGCCGCAGGTTGACGAAGAATTAGTCGCCGTCACCGCGTCCGCTTTAAGCCACGTCACGAAAAGCCGCGCTTCGGGTTCGCATCACACCTCTCCTGGCAGTCTTCCTGCGGTCGTTGGTATCGACGGTGTTGGCCGGACTCAGGATGGCCGACGCGTTTATTTCGTGTTGCCCGAAGAGCCGTTCGGCGGCATGGCCGAAAAGGTCGCAGTGAGGAGGGATCAGTGCATTCCGCTTCCGGCGGATGTGGATGACATCACCGCTGCTGCAATAGCAATTCCGGGGATGTCTTCCTGGGCTGCGTTCAAGGAACGGGCACATCTGATTGCCGGGGAGAACGTGCTGATCAACGGAGCCACGGGAACGTCGGGACGCCTGGCCGTGCAAATCGCCAAGTACATGGGAGCGAAGAGAGTCATCGCGACTGGCCGCAACGTTGAGGCTCTGGAACAACTGATGGGCATCGGCGCGGACGCAACCGTCCCGCTTACTCGATCCCCAAAGGAGTTGGAGACGGCGTTCAAGGAGCAGTTTGGCGGCGAGGGCGTCGATGTCGTTCTCGACTATCTCTGGGGACAAAGCGCCGAAACTCTGATTATGGCGGCAGCAAAAGCAGGCAAGGATGCAGTGCCCATCCGTTTCGTTCAGATCGGAGCACTCAGCGGCGGCAACATTGCTTTGTCAAGTGCTGCCCTGCGTTCGTCCGCGCTGGTCTTGATGGGCAGCGGCATCGGAAGTATCCCCCTCAAAGGCTTGGTCAGCGCGATTAGCGGTGTGCGGCAAGCCGTGGTACCCGGCAAGCTGAAAATCGAAACCAAAGTTGTACCCTTGACCGATGTCGAAGATACATGGAACAAAGGCAGCGGCACTTCACGCGTCGTCTTCGTTGTGAGGCAGAATTTGGAGGCGTCCGCTTCGTTTTAACTTCTCTGTGCAAACACTTCCTGCCAGCCGGTAGACTCAGCTCCTGATAACGGGATTTTTGAATGTGGATGATACGTTCCGAAAATACGACTCATGAAGTGGTGCCGGTAAATACGACCTCTCAACTCATGAAGTTTTGCGACCCATGAAGATAGTGTGGTGAGGGCCGCCCTTTTTCAGGCGACCGCGCACACGCTCCACATGAACGGCGAACCCGCCATAGCGTAGGCGCTTTTCGAATTTTCGATCATCTCGGGCAGACCACACGGCGAGCACCCCGTCCATCCTGAGAGCATCGAGAGCGGCGGCTATTCCGCGGTCATCATAAAGCCAGGCATTATTTGATGCCGTAAGTGCGGTCGGGCCATTGTCTACGTCGAGTAGCACGGCATCGAACTTACCCGGGCTCGACCTGAGTGTGACCGCCACGTCACCCATATCGATCCGCACGCGCTTATCCTTGAGCGGGTGTCCCGCCAAGGGCCCGAGAGGGCCACGGTTCCACTCCACCACGTCGGGCACCAGTTCGGCGACGACAATCATCGCATCCGACGGTAGGAAATCGAGCGTTGCGCGTAGCGTGAAGCCCATTCCGAGGCCGCCGATGAGCACGCAGGGCCGCTCCAGCGTTTTCGCCCGACTGCAGCCGAGCCTTGCTAGCGCCTGCTCGGAACCGTACATGCCGCTGGACATAAGGCTCTTGCCATTGGCGAGTATGACGTACTCGCTGTCGCGATGGGTTAGCTTCAAAATGGTGCCGTCGGGGGTGAGTGTCTGACCGAGTAACTTCGAGTGCTTCACGAGAGAAGTTAAGACCCGCCCTTTCCTTCCAGAAACTTCGATAAACTCCCTACGAATGCACAAAATCGGCTGGGAACATAATCACCGTCGTGCTGTTGTTCTCCGCACCTACCTCTGCGACCATCTGCATACGCCGCAGTTCCAATGCCGCCGGGTTTTCCACTATCAACGGCGCGGCGTCTGCCAGTTTCTGCGATGCCTCTAGTTCGACATCAGCTTATTCACACAATGCCGCATCGGATAGCAGAAATAGTTCTCACCATAAGCGAGCCGGGCGACCTGTGCGATCAACCACTTCGGCACGATCTCGCGAATAAACGCAACTCCTCGTCGGCACTTGTTGCCTTCGCGACGCCTGACATAAAAGCGAAGGTTTATCTCGTCGAAATCAGAGTGGAAAGAGAAAGCAAGAGCCCCCAGGACCTTAGCGCGGAGGAATTGGAGACCGACGAGACTAATGAACGTGTCCCCGTCGTAGAGGTCCAGCTCAGTGCCGCTCGGAACATACTCCCGCAGTAAGTCAGGATCGACTTGATAATTCAACATCACGAGATCGCGCCAGTCCGCAGAAAGAAAGACGCGCCCAGGCCACCGAGATTCTTCTGTTCGCACATCTTCCACATGCGTATCCCGCTATCCTTATCTTCGGTCCCCGGGAACATGCACTGTCAAACTGTTAGGTTACACTACGAGATAGTTGGTGCCCACTGGTGAGTAAAATTGGACGGATTGAATTAAGTAACTGGATAGCTCCCGAGAAAAAAAGGGATTCGCTAACTGCGATTCGCGGTGCGTAGTTTCCGAAATCGCGACTTCTCAAGACTTGGCTTCAGTTCGCCGGCATTGTTGAGAGGTCTTCGCTTCAGTCCCCTTCACGCGTGCTACCCCCAGCCGGAAACGCTGCAAGAAAGATCCACCCGGCCGTTCTAACCTTGGGAACCGGTTACGGAGGTTGGTGTCCAACCATATAAAGAGCAAAAGAGAGGGCGTCATGAGCCAAAAGAATCCGCTTGCCTGGGTAGTGGTGGCCATTGTCCTGATGTCTCGGTGCTTGTTTGCGGCCCTATCCACGAATGGCCAGAAGACTGACCGGCCCGATTCAAACACTTGGCGATTAGCTGAACCGATCCGTTACGAAAATCTGAGTGTCTTCCCAGTGGTAAGCAGTCGGTCTGCGAATACGGGCGGCTTTTCTACTCTCTACGAGGCCTTGGGGGCAGGTGAGGCAGTCGTGACCGAGAGCGGGGGCGATGTGATGCAGCGGTCGCGGGATGGGCGCCCGGTCGCAATCCCGGAGCACCGTGGAGCGTCAGTCAACCAACTGGTTCTGATCAACCGCGGTTCTAGGCCGCTGATGCTGATGGCGGGGGAACTGGTGAGCGGCGGCAAGCAGGACCGCATTATTTCAAAGGATCGCATCGTTCCGGCAGGAGCTGAGCCGTTGCCACTCGATGTGTTTTGTGTCGAGCAAGGCCGCTGGTCGTCCGGGGCACAATTCTCTGCTGGCAAGCTAATGGTCCATCCGAGCGTACGGGAGAAGGCTGCGGTGGACCGGGAACAGAGCAAAGTCTTGGCGGCGGTACGTAGCGGAACAACTTCTGGCTCTGGGATCGCTGGTGGCCCTGGCTCCAGCAGTTCGGCACCTGCTGGGCAAGCCACGCTGCCCCCCCGAATTATCACGGGCATCGCAAGTGCTGAAGCGCCGACCCAGTCCTATCAGCGGATCTACCAGTCTCCCCAGGTCGGCAACTCCGCGGCCCCTTTCGTAGACGAAATCCAAGGGCACTTCGCCCGCCATATTGCAGAACTGAAGGGCCAGGCTGTAGTTGGTGTGGTGGTTGCCTACGGCGGCGACATGGCCTGGGCCGATATCTTCGCATCCTCGGCACTGTTTGAACGTTACTGGCCGAAGCTGCTGCGGAGCTATGTGGTAGAGGCCCTAGTGCGGCCTCAGACCAAGGAGCAGGCTTCACTTGACGACGCGCGAGAATTTCTGCGGCCACTCGCAGGTCGTGAGAGTATCGAGAGCGAGCCCGACGTCTACAGCTTGAGGCAGGTGACGCAGGGTCGTTATGTTGAGATCGAATTCGAGGCGCTGCGCCCCGCAAATATCACGCTGCACACTTTGAAAATTCACCGGACGAGCTGAAGACACCAAGCTGTGCCTTACAGCCCCCCAGGAAGCTGGGGCGGGCTACTTTCACGCGTGGCTTTAGCGTTCACGTATCTTTGCGAGCAGGCGCAGAATCTCCAGGTACATCCAGACCAGCGTCACCATGATGCCGAACGCGCCGTACCACTCCATATACTTCGGTGCCCTGGCATGAACGCCGGTTTCCACGAAATCGAAATCCAAAATCAAATTCAGCGCAGCGATGATCACGATGACAAGGCTCAGCCCGATGCCCAACGGCCCGGAACTATTGAGCAGTGGCACGTGCCTGCCAAACAGGCCTAGAACCAGGTCCACCATGTAGACCAGAAAGATGCCGCCCGTCGCCGCGATCACGCCGACGGTGAATTTGGGCGTCGCGCGGAGGATACCGGACCTGTATAACACGAGCATCACCGCGGTCACGCCGAACGTCAATCCCATCGCTTGAATCGCAATGCCGGGATAGGCCCGTTCCAGTAAGGCGGAGATTCCGCCGAGTACGAGCCCTTCACACAGCGCGTAAATAGGAGCCGTGATCGGCGACCATTCTTTTTTGAAAATCGTCACCAGCGCAAAGACGAACCCGGCGATGAGTCCGCCCATCATCCAAGGTAGGGCTGCCTGTGGCGCCTGCGAATGCGCAATTCCCCAGGTCCAGGCCGCGGTGCCGACGACGCAGAGGAGCAAGACCCCGGTCTTGTTGACGGTACCCTGGAGTGTCATTGCTTTGCCGGCAACGGCGACTCGACCTTCGAACGTGTTTTCATTCAGAGCGGGATTGGAAGTTTTGAAAAGGCCAGGCATTGTCGGACTCCTTTGAAGTAGGTACTCCGCGCGGGCATTTAATTGGAATTTGCGATCTCGACTTCTTGTTCATACATCGTATCGCTTCTGCTCGCCTCGACACAATGAATCTGCTACCTGAGCGGGACACAGAACGATTCGCGGGCTTCTGGCGGCCACCTCCCGAGAAAACGGGATTGGACTAAACCGCTGTGCGGTATGCGGTAGCGCCGGAGCCGTGGTTCATCAATAGGTAGTGCCCACCGCAGCTTTCAGTTTTCCCTCTCCTTGCACGTTCCTTTGCAACACTGTCGGACGGCTGTTAACGGCAGCCTATTCCATTTGCAAAGGAGCTCGTATGACTTCTCTTCGTCAGCGCATGGTTGAGGACATGCAGATCCGAAACCTGGCAGTGGGCACCCAACAAGTGTACGTCCGACAGGTTTCCCTGTTCGCTCGGCACTTCCACAAGTCGCCTGAACTGCTGGGCCCCGAGCAGATCCGCAGCTACCAGATCCATTTGACGAACGAAAAGAAACTAGACACCAACACCATTATCGTGGCGATGTCGGCCCTCCGTTTCTTGTACAAGATTACCCTGAAAAGGAACTGGTCTCTGGACGAGGCGATCCCCGCTCCCAAGAAACCTCGGAAGCTGCCCGTCATCCTGAGCCCCGAGGAGGTCCTTCATTTCTTGAACTGCGTGGCCAGCAGGAAACATCGCGCCATCTTGACCGACTCGATGACCGAGTGCAATTTTTCTGCCCGCTGATCCTTCCCGACACGCAGCAGTAGTGGTCTGGCGTGATCTGTTGAGATATGGGAAAGTCACGCAGGCTTAGACTCGGCGGCTGGAGTGGTCTTGCATGAGGAACACTACACAGCTCCGGCATTCCTTCTGTGAGAGCAAGAGAGAGTTTGGCGC
>QHYS01000054.1 GCA_003223325.1 Acidobacteriota bacterium | reverse complement strand
GTGGTGACCTTCTCCGGTAATGTCACCGTGACCGGCATGCCGCAGTCTCAAGTAGTGACGGGCACCGGCTGCGTTGGCAGTGGCGGGACCTGCGACCCGAACGGAACAGTGAGCGTCAGCGGGAGCATCGTAACAGTACCGCTGACCAACATTGCCGATGTGCAGGTGATCAACGTCCAGATCAACGGAGTGAATGGCGCGAGCGATGAGCCGGCTGTCAATGTGAACATTCCGATGGGCTTTTTGACTGGTGACGTGAACGGAAACCGCGTGGTCAATTCCACCGATGTCGCCCTGACCAAATCGCAGGTAGGCCATGCGGTCGGTGCCGGGAACTTCCGCGAAGACGTGAACGCCAATGGCACGATCACTGCGACGGATGTCACGATAGTCAAATCCGACGTAGGCCATGCGCTGTCGAACGCGTGTCAGCTCCACGTGCTGATCGCCTATGCTGATATTGGCGGGCCGCCGACCACGCTGCACGACCAGATAGCGGCCGAGACTGGCGTGGTTGCAGTGGACTACTTCGATGCATTCAACGGCACGCCCACCCTAGCCCAGCTACAACAGTACCAGATCGTGTTTGCGTTCTCGAACAACGGCTGGAACAATGCCACAGCGATGGGTGACGTGCTGGCGGACTACGAAGATGGGGGAGGAATAGTGGCAGTGAGCACCTTCGCCTGGGACAACCGGGGCCCGTGGCTCCTGGCTGGCAGATGGATAACCGGCGGCTATGGCTCGTACAACTCCACGTCGCAAACCAACTTCACCAGCAACACGGCTAACATTACTATGCCGTCGCATCCGCTTATGGCGGGCGTGACTAACCTGACCGCCTTGTACCGGAACGGGGTGACCCTCGTATCGGGAGCGACGTCAGTCGCGGATTGGACCGACGGTCCGCCAGCAGTGGCGTTCAAGGCCAACAGCGGGCATACCGCGGTGAGTATAAACGCCTACTTGGGCAGCAACCCCATGAACTTCTCAGGGCAATGGGGCAAATTGATAGTGAACGAAGGGCGCTGGCTGTTGAATTGTAGCGGCGACATGAGCACGTCGGACAAATAACTTAAGCACGTAGAGTGTGTTGCGGGTTGAGCTTCTTGCTCAACCCGCAATGCCTCCAGCGTTCAACGCCATTGCTCGTTAGCGAGCAAGCACTCGCAGGTTTGATTTTGAGCGCGATAATTACTGCAGGGCTCTTATACCACGGCCGCGCAATACCACAGGGGTACGCTAACACGGTTCCGTAAATAGTATGCATGCAGAGGAGACCTGTAGGTTCGCCACCGTGAATCTGTCCCTTATGGCGGACTGGCAGCCTGCGCTTTGAGCTACTGTTGGTTGATTGTCAGTTTTTGCGGTAAAGGCAAAATGAAAGGCTCAACCAAATCAGGAAAATGGATGAGTCCTTGGAGATATAAGAAGACGCACCGAAATCATGTCTCCCGCGGCTGCGGGATGCTCTTTAAAGCTGACGCAATGCTGGGCGCACTTCGTGTGACCTTTCTCGCCTCTCCCCTTGGCCAAAGGGGAGAGGACTAAGGTGAGGGGTTCGAGCCCCACAACTGTCGGTTGCCCTTAAGAAACCCTCACCCGCCCATCTCCCTTAGGAAGGGAGAGGCCACCCGACGCAGGCACCGCATTCCACATCCACCTGACTATCCAACTGACAATTAGCCAACACTACCGCGCTTTGACGACCACAGCAATTTGAGCTTGCAATCTTCAGACGGATTCAATAGAGAGTGCCGAACTGGGGACTGACCGATGATGAGGTTATCGCTTGCGCAGGTGTCCTCGAGAATTATGCCGCGTAAGGCCGGCTCAGGACTGAGGGATACGACCCTCGCCCTGCAATCTCCCGAACCTGGATGCTCGCGCATATTCATGGAGAGTCCGGCTCGACTCCAAAAATCAACGCGATGAAAAATATGAGAAAACAACATAGCAACTCGGCACGCGCTTCGGCGCTTCCAATCACGCTCTCTGTCGCGCTAACGTCGGTCTGGACGGCCTTACTGGCCTCGAGTTTTACGCTCCTGGCAGGCACCCGGATAGGGATCAGGCATGGATCGTCACACCGGGGCGCCAGAGGATTTCACGTTTACTACGGTTGACGTCCCTGGAGCAACGAATACTGGGGCCGCTGGCATTAACAATCTTGGCCATATCGTTGGCGGATATAATCAATCCAGTGGATTCTTCCCTGATCATGGTTTTTTGGATGTCGGCGGCATGTTCACCGTCATCGACGATCCCAACGCAACCTCCGAGACAACGGCTACCGATATTAACCGTTCCGATCAGATTGTGGGCAGCTACAATTTCACTGACCCTAATCACCGCGTTGATCGTGCCGGTAGCTTCGACCACTTGCTTGATGTCGCCGGTTTCGACGCGCGAGGTGTAGTACGCTGGGCCGTCGTTTCTTCCTAATCTCACTGCTGCCAATAGCCCTGCTGCAATGAGAACCAGGAGGATGATCCATCTCCGTTTCCATGGGATCTTCAATGCTCGTCGTGCTTCTGCGACGAACTTTTCTCGCAGAGGTCTGTGCATCTGAGGCTCAGAATCTAATGCAAAATTCTCTTAGTGCATCGGAAGTCAGCGGATCACCGTGCAATCCAACTCGCTGACTTCATATGACATATAGTTTTTCAAGCGTTTTGTTCGGCTTTTCTGATGTTATCCGCGGTCTGAAATCGGGCCGTACACCGCCCGTTTGTGCACCTTCTCATCCGCTCCCACCGGGTGCTTTCTGAGCCGAAACCGGCCGCTCCTTCGTCGCAACCACATAAACTAGATCGCGCCACCAGGAGTCCGGACCCGTCCGCGATGTCCCTTCACCACTTCCACCATCCAGAGCACCGACATTTCGCCCGGCTCCAGGTTGCCAAACTCGGCAGTGCACAAAACGCGATCACCTCCGCGGTTTTTGTGCTCGACAGGTAAATCGCGTTTCTGGCAAAATCCTCACCTTGTGACGAGCAGAATTCGCAGCGTGGCGGCCGCGCTCGTTTTTCTCGGCTGCCTTGTCACTCTTACGTCGGCTTTTAATCTGCCGAACAGATCTCCGCATGTCTCGTCGCGGTTGGCTTTCCTCAGCATGGCCCCGAAGCCCGCGCAGCATCGCACGATGCTGACTCTCGCCGACCGTGTCGCTTATCAGCGAGTGATTGAGGAAGTTTACTGGCGTCATCGCATCTGGCCGAAAGAGCGCCCCGATCCCAAGCCCTCGCTCGATGCTGTGATGACTCGGGCGCAGCTGGAGAGAAAAGTCGCAGACTATCTGCGCGACTCCCAGGCGCTGGAGGATTATTGGCAACGGCCGATTACGGCAGAGCAATTGCAAGCTGAAATGGAGCGCATGGCGCAGCAGACCAAACAGCCTGAGGTGTTGCGCCAACTCTTTGCCGCGCTCGGCAACGATCCGTTTATAATCGCGGAGTGTCTGGCCAGGCCAGTACTAGCGGAGCGTGTAATCGCAGAGTTGTACGCTCACGGCCGCAGATTTCATAGCGATCCCAAACGGGGCACCGAGTCTGGAGCGGAAACGCAAGCAACGGTAACAATGGCGGCAGTCAGCGCAAGCTACGCCCTTCCTTTGATATTGAATTCCTCGGGTGGCTGCATCGACGACACCTGGACTCCAACGACACTCACCAACGCCCCCGCTGGTCGATACGATCACACGGCAGTGTGGACTGGGAGCGAAATGATCATCTGGGGCGGATTGGGTAGCAGCAGCTTTTTTAACACCGGCGGGAGATACAACCCGAGCACTGACAGTTGGACTACCACCAGCACGACCAATGCACCCGTTGCCCGAGAGCGTCACACAGCGGTATGGACCGGCACCGAAATGATCGTCTGGGGCGGATTTTCCTCTGGCGCCACCTTTTTGAACACCGGCGGGAGATATAGTCCCACTACTGACAGCTGGACCGCCACCACCATCACGAACGCGCCAACTGCACGACGCACTCACACAGCAGTGTGGACCGGCACCGAAATGATTGTTTGGGGCGGTTCCCCGACGATCAGCACCTATTTGAACACCGGCGGGCGATATAATCCCAGCACTGACAGTTGGATAGCTACCAGCACCACGAACGTACCAACTGCCCGAAGATATCACACAGCAGTGTGGACCGGCAACCAAATGATCGTCTGGGGCGGATATTCCCAAGATGCCATCAATCATTATTGGAATACCGGTGGGCGATACGATCCCGTTAGTGATAATTGGACTCCCACCAGCACCACCAACGCACCCGATGGCCGAGCTATTCACACGGCGATCTGGACCGGCAGCCAAATGGTCGTCTGGGGCGGAACTTTTTTTGATGGCATCATTGAAGATTTGAACACTGGTGGAATATACACCCCCGGCACAGATAGTTGGACAGCGACTAGTACCACCAACGTGCCTGGGGGACGATACCGTCACACGGCAGTGTGGATCGGCAGCGAAATGATCGTCTGGGGCGGAACGCTAGATGATGCCACTTTTTTGAACACCGGTGGCAGATACAGTCTCAGCACCAATACCTGGACAGCCACCAGCAGCAACAATGCCCCCTCTGCCAGAGAGGATCACAGAGCTGTCTGGACTGGCAGCCAAATGATCGTCTGGGGCGGATATGACGGCGGCTACGTGAACACCGGCGGCAGATACTGCGCACAATCGCAAGCCCCTATGGCATAAAGTGCGTTCTCACGAAAGACCCATGGCGCAGCGGGCACGTTCGATATCGAGATGCCGCTGACCGGGCCGAGCGGAGTTGAAGACCGCAGCGGCGGCGCCACCCACGATTACAGCCTGGTGGTGACCTTCTCCGGTAATGTCACCGTGACCGGCATGCCGCAGTCTCAAGTAGTGACGGGCACCGGCTGCGTTGGCAGTGGCGGGACCTGCGACCCGAACGGAACAGTGAGCGTCAGCGGGAGCATCGTAACAGTACCGCTGACCAACATTGCCGATCAGCAGGTGATCAACGTCCAGATCAACGGAGTGAATGGCGCGAGCGATGAGCCGGCTGTCAATGTGAACATTCCGATGGGCTTTTTGACTGGTGACGTGAATGGCAGTCGCCTCGTCAATTCCACCGATGTCGCCCAGACCAAATCGCAGGTAGGCCAGAACGTTGGTCCCGGGAATTTC
>QHYS01000323.1:1293-1741 GCA_003223325.1 Acidobacteriota bacterium | reverse complement strand
TGCGTTGGCCAGTCTTACTAAGGTGCTTCGCTGAGTTGGGCGGCCTCCTTCGATATTTTGGACGGTCCGCACCGAGACGATAGCCTTATCCGCCAGCTTTTCCTGTGTCCAGTTTTTGCGGGTACGCAAATCCACGAGCTTCTCCCCGTCAACCTGTACCGTCTTGCTGCGCAATTGAGCGGCTTGCGTCATAATGCGCCTCCGTTTCGGGATCGTTCGTGGTGGTTTCGCCCAATCTTGGCGTTAAATCCACTCGTGACCGTGCCTAGGGCAAGTTGCAAAAGAGGGAGAGCGCAGTCCGCCGAGTACTTAAACGGAAAGTGCGCACAAGCATACCCCGACCCCCGTGTGCGAACACTGAGTAGTCGCGGCCGGAATTCGGGCTTGGCGGGTCCCCACTTCATCCCTGGCCCCGTCCGATCTCGGGAGGATACCACAGGCGAGATCC
>QHYS01000323.1:0-1239 GCA_003223325.1 Acidobacteriota bacterium | reverse complement strand
GTTGTCTGTGAACGGGTTCAACTTTCCGCCTCTTTCTGCCTTTTCTCGATAACGAGGCAGTCGTCAGTCAAACTGCGATTGGTGAAAGAATCCGGGGCAGCCCTTCCAGATGACCGCCTCCTCAGCAAAGGTGCGATCGGTGAAAAATATCGCCCGGCTGCGCTTTTCAATCGGAATACTCTTGCGGAACAAAATGTCTAACCTCGAATGGAGTCAATGCGATGCCCGCCCAATACGGGACCTTCCCGACTCGAGGACAGGCGCTGCCACCGAGGAGCAAGACAAAGTGAATTGCCACCATTTTGTGCACAACGCACATCGCCAAAAAATGCAAAGGAACTGCTTCCGGTGTAGTGTTCACGGCCCGAGGGTTACCGACGTGTTCTCGTCCGCAGGTCAACTCGCAGAAAAACTGCGTGCCGATCACTACCTCATTGATCCTTGTTGGTCGAAGGTCCGCCGGGCTGCGGCAAGACTGAGCTGTGCTTACGCGGTTGCCGAGGCAGGGCACATGGCTGTGGAGCGGCTTCCGTGTTGCGTGGGAATTACGGAGGAAAAGGTCATCGGGAGATTCGACGAAGGGCTGCAGAAGCTCTTCTTGGAAACGCAGGACCTCGACTTCAGGGGTAGTGTCTCTCGGATTCGCAAGCGTTTTCGTTTTGCGATCACTGGGTACATCAACCAATAAGGGCCTAAGCACGAGGTCTTTAGCAATTGAGGGAGTTACGCGATGGGTTACGACACTGGCAAGTCCAGCCGTCGAACGTTTCACTGGCCCAGTGAAGCGGAGCAGTTGGTGCGGGCCCAAGGGCATCAATGTTATAGCTCAGGTCGCGCCAGCAAACGAGAACAGGTAATTTCCAGACTCATCCAGATGTCGGGGAATCCAAGGGGGGCTTGCTTGCGCTTCATGCGTCGGCTCGGTCTCGCCCCTCAAAGAAGTTATCGGGAGTGGACGACCGGTGAACAGCGGCACTTGATCGAATTGATTGAGGAGGTCCCGATTCGGGAGGCGGCGAAGATCCTGCGCCGCTCCCCGGCGTCGATCCGCTCTATGCTGCACCGCTTGGGGTTGGGCGCCCGCCAAAGCAGAGAATGGTTCACGGTGTCTCTTTTGGCTCAAGCACTACACATCGGCCGCTCCGAGGTGCAGAAGTGGATCGATCGGGGTTGGCTCCAATGTCGCGCGGTCGAGGTACAAAGTGTGACCCGGAAGATTATCGACGCAGAGGACTTCTG
>QHYS01000322.1 GCA_003223325.1 Acidobacteriota bacterium | reverse complement strand
CGCGTTGAACCAACCTGTTCGGAATGCGCTTGGCGGCTATCCCTGGTTTGCACATCGACTAGAACGGCTGGGCGTCTATTCACTCCTGCAATCGGGGCCAGTATGGTACGGCGTACTCAGGCAAACGGCCCCCAATGAACTTACATTGGGTGCTTAACGGTTTTGGGGATCTCTACCAGGCACCATGTTGTACGCCTCGCGGGGATCCAGGCTCTGGCGAACCGACTGCTCCAGCGTTGGCAACGTGCTGTGCGCGCGTGGCGCAAGTCTTTTGCGGAACTGGGCCAAGCGATCCGGCAGTTGGTCCAGTGCCGCCAGAGTGTCCCGGAGCATGGCCCAGGGATTGAGCCGACCAGCCGCGTGGTCTAAGGCCCAGAGGGCTTCGGCATAATCGGCATCCAATTCGAACAGTCGGCGGAGAAGTTTCTGGGGGATCTCGGCCGGCAATAAATCCATCCGATCCAGGGCGCGAAACAAAGCCAGCAGATCGAGCCGAGCGTTTTCCAGCCGCGTGCGCAGAACGGTAGTGGGGATAGGGATGGGGATGCGACGCATCATCGCTTCAGCTCGCTCAGCATGGCGCCTCCGGCACTGCCGGTCAACCCGGCTTTCGGTGAACTCCGTTGGGAGCGGAGTCCGATTAGGCCGCCAGCGAGACCATGCGGAGTTGGTCGAGCATCGCCCAGCGCTCATTCAATAGCAGCAGACGCAAGGCTAACAGGCGACGGGCACCCGGTTCGCTCCAGCGCATCCCGGCTTGCCTCATCCGTGCATGCACCACCTGCTTGTGAGCACTTTCCACCGCCCCACTGCCGATCCCGTAACCCAAACGGAGATACTCGTCATACTGCATGCGGGAAGCATTTTCGAGGTAGTAGCCGATCAGCTTCTTGAGACCTTTCTGGGTCTCGGGGTTAGTGGGGTGCAGGCGCTCGAGCCGCCGAATAATCGCTTGTACCTTGCCGGCTCGCAAGTCTTCGGCGATTTGATGAATCCAGCGCTCGGCCCGCTGCGATCCCTCTCCATACCGGAGACGAGCGAACTCCCAGGCGTGCTCCAGGGCGTGCCAAAAGTCCAGAATTTCGCAGTGACGGGGAAACATCCAGGTGCGGTTCCAAATCCACTCCGCGCCATCCCCGATCACCACCACCATGGTCTGCACCCCCAGCCATCCCAGTTCCTGCAGTTGCGCCCAGAGATGGGCAAAGATGGCATCGGCATCGCCCAGACAAGTGACCAGGAAGCGCCGCACCAACGAACGGCGCCCCGGGGAGGTTTCCACCCGCTCCTCGGGTCGCAACAGCACCCCGGTTTTCACTTCGCGGAATTGGCCGTCCTCCACGGGAGGTAAAGGGGGAAGAGGACTTCCCTCGGCGGGACGCCGCCGTCGCTGCTTCCGCACTTGCATCCCCAAGTTACAGCCATCGACGCCCAGCACCACCACCGCCGGCGCCTGCGTGGCTCTCGGCTCTTGGCTACACGTGTCGTTGTGGTATTGGCTCAAATCTTCCTGATACCGTGCTGCCGCTTCCCCCAACCGCTGCACCACGCGCCACACCCCCATGGCGCTGACCGGCACGCCCAATAGCAACCAAGCCAAACGCGCCGCTAGGGGATAGGGGGCGACCACAGCCAGCAAGGCCAGCAAACGAGCTAGCGATCCGCTGATGCGTCCGGGCTCCACGCCCAATTCCTCCAATAACGGCCGACATTCTGAGCCGCAGCCCGAGCAACGATAGCGAGCCACCAAGGCCAGCAGCTTCCCGCAGCGTGCCCACCAAGAAACCGGCCGCGTGTCGTGGTAACGCATGGCTCGGCCGCAGCGCGCACACTGCGGTGTCTGGCTCCGCAGCGACTCCGCCACGGCCTCGACTTTCTGTTGCAGGGCCACGCGCATCTGCGGCCGATACTCCTGTTCCACTTCGCGCTCCAACTCCATGAATCGCGTGGCCCCACACCGAGCACCGGTCGCGCGGGCACCGCCGGTGCCGCTTCCTTCTTCGCTGGTCCGGATGAGCTCATGGGACGACGGCCTCCCACCCATCTCATAGACAAAACCAGCTAATTTGTCCAGCAAAATTCTCCCCTCCGGTTCCTGCCAGATACTGTATCCGTCGAAGCGCTAGCTTGGAAGGCTTCTGCGAAGGGCGTGGTTCAATCCAAGTACAAAGGAAAACTCCCCCGCCCCATGTCGCTGGCGATGGGCTCATTCCCTTTGCTATAACTCAAGTAGAAAGAAGAATGTTTGCGAATGACGGGCTCGAGAACTCAGGCGTTCCCCAAAACGGTTAAGCACCCGCTCATGTCTGCACTATCGGCGGGGTTCCCTCCAGCTTCGTCCATATTCCCGTCCATCGCAAAGTATTGCATCGCGAGAAACATAGATTCGCTATCTGT
>QHYS01000050.1 GCA_003223325.1 Acidobacteriota bacterium | reverse complement strand
CAGTTCTTTCCACTCCTGTGGATAAGATTCACTCGTCTACCTACACATCTGGCTTACGCGCCTGACAGAGATCACTATCTTTGCATCACGCTGTCTATCTATCCCCAGGGCACATTCCGATCTAACCTCTAATCTCCTCAGACACAGAACCATCCCATATAGTTGATCGTCTAATGTATTTTTATTCTGTCCACACCATACACATTCACTACTTTCACTGACTCCTTCTCTTATTTTCTAAACCTACATCGAAAGAGGAGGGCAAAAGTGATTACCAAGTGATAACTCGGTCTGCCTTGAAGATCATCTCAAGAAGTTGCTCATATGTGAGAGTGTTCTCTTCTTGCGGTGAAGGATTCTCCGTGAGACGGTACACTGTGCACTGTGGCAACAGCGGTATGGCGTTCCTTGGCGACAGGAGGACAATGGTAGGGGGTGTGGCTGAAGGAGGTTGAGAGGCAAGCACCTGGAGTGCAAGAGGATTAGGCGAGGCTTTCAGGAGATGGAGAGTCATCGACCTATTCCTAAGAGAAGATGAGGGTCCGGTCTGCCGATTCCAGTGCAACGGAAATTTCCGCTGTGGTGATAGGCTTTGTCACAACGTCAGCAAGGAAGCGATGCGGTGTTTCCGCATCTATCGCGATGAAGAAAGGCGTTCCCCACTCAACAAAGACAGGGAGATGTTTTTCCAGTATCTCCGCATCAACAATGTCGTCTGAATCCTCAGCCAAGAGATAGGGGGCACGGCCGCAGAGGACGATACTAATGTCTTGTCCTTCATTGTGAGCGCCCAACCCCAATGCAATGCGAAGAGCTTCTA
>QHYS01000321.1 GCA_003223325.1 Acidobacteriota bacterium | reverse complement strand
GGCCCGACGCCGGTGGGCTCGGTGAGCCGGGTGACGTTGTACTTGCGGCCCGCTGCGTAGATCAGTTCCGCCTTGCCCACCACCGAGCCGAAATCCGTGGCCAGGGTCCCGCCGGTCTGCCAGATGCGATCATGACGCGGGGTAAAGATCAGTGTCGGCGCCGGGGCCAGCGCCACTTCGCGGTAGAACGTCGGAATGACGTCGGTGCTGCGGTAGTAGAAGCCCGACAGGTCCCAGCCATTCTGCAGCGTCGATGCGCGCGCACCGAAGTTCGAATGCCTCAGGCCGCGCTGCGGGCGCACGACGTTGTTGAACTGCTGAGCGAACCCCGTGGGCGGAGGGATCTGGAACGGGAAGAACTCGGCGCCCGGTTTGCCGATGTTGTCAACTTCCGGGTACGGCAGCCAGATCACCTCGGCATGCGACGTATCGCCGAAGTACTCGGCGCGCACCGCCCACTGCGGGATTCGAATGATCTCGAAGTCGGGCAGGATGAAATCGCGCTGGTCGCGCGCCGAGACCACGTCGGCGAAGAAAAGTCCCACCATCTCGCCCCAGACGATGTTCTGCTTGCCCAGGCGCCACTCCAGGCCGCCTGCCGAGGCGTCGAGGTAGGTTTCCCGCAGGAAGAGATCCGCGCGCTGGTCTTTGCGCAGCTCCTCGGGGTAGAAATGGCCGCCATAGTAAACCGGGTCGACGTCGAGCCTGCCCGTGGCTTTCCACTTCAGCCCGGGCGTGCCGCCTTGTGCGCCCAGCTGCGTGCGGATGACGGCGCGCGACCAGTGCCTGGGATCCTGGTAGTCATAGGCGAGCGTGTTCTGCGCGAAGCCGCGCCATTCGACCGGTTTGGACTCCGGCTCGCGCGCGCCCTCACCCCGCGGTACGCCGAAGAGATCCTCTCTGGAGAGCATCGGTGCCGGCTTTTCCACGGCAGCCGGGGTTTCGGGGCGCGCCGGTTTTTGCGTCTGCGTTGTCGCGGGGACTGTCGACGGAGCTTTGTACTCCAACGGATCCAGCAAGACGGTGTACCTGCTCAACGACGAGCTGGCGTTCGAGCGAAGTTCGATGAGCGTCTCGACAAACGGCTCGTCGACACGTCGAGTGGTCCTTAGGCGCAGCACCGGACGGCCGCCGCTTCGCTCGATTGAGATGCGCAAGTCAGCGTGCACGGGTTTGAGCTCGATGCCCGATTGCCTGAAGGCTTGCCGCGAAGCAAGCTGCGCCGCGAGGCTTTTGTCTTCGCCGGGCTTGAGCGAGACGATCTCGATTTCGGCATCGAGCGGCTGGCCCAGCCTGGACAGCACGGTGAGCTTGCCCAGTTCCGCCCCGTGTGCTATCGGGACAAGCAGCGAAATGATTGCTGAGAACGCCAGGACGCTGAGCGTGACTCTTGCGTCAGCCGCCACGTGCGCCTTCGGCTGGCACGGCGGGCTGGGTGGAACGCACGCGCGCTTCCTGGCGCCATTCGTCGCGGATCAGCCACTTACCCTCTTTGCGCAGCCCGAGGAATCGCACCTCGCCGTCTTCGATACCGACGTAGTGGTCGGCGAAGTCGATCACCTTCTGGTCGTGCGTCGAAAAGATGAAGGTGGTGTGCATGACCTTGTTGATTTCCCTCATCAGGGCGAGGATGCCCTGTCCAGTCTTGTGGTCCAGGTTGGCCGTGGGCTCATCAGCGAGTACGATGCCCGGGCGCGTGACGAGCGCCCGGGCGATGGCCACGCGCTGACGCTGGCCGCCGCTCAGCTGGCTCGGGCGGTGCCGGGCAAATTTCGACAGGTTGACGATGGCGAGCAGGTTAGCGACACGCTTCTTTCTTTCCTCCCGCTTGATCTCCTGCATCTGCAGCAGCGGATACTCGACGTTTTCCTCGGCGGTGAGGACCGGAAACAGGTTGAAGCTCTGGAAAATGAAGCCCACCGTGCGGGCGCGCAGCTCGGCGAGCGCGTCCGGGCTCTTCCCCGTGATGTCGTGGCCTGCCACAATTACCTGGCCGCGGCTCGGCACGTCGATATGCCCGATCAGGTTCAACAAGGTGGATTTCCCGCTGCCGGAAGGGCCCGCGATGGCCAGCAGCACTCCAGCGTCGACGCTGAAGCTGATGTCGCTCAGCGCCTGGACCTTGTGCGCACCAAGCGGGTATTCCTTGTAGACATGCTCGAGACGGACGATTTCCATCGTCGTGTTTTTTCAATCATAACCACTTAATTCATGGAAGGGAAAAAAGCGCTGCGGCGGCTGCTTGCGGCGACGGCGGGAGCCTTGCTGAGCATGCCGTCGGTCAGCGCCCAGGGGCTGTCGGCGCAGGACATTCTGCAGCGCGCGGACGAAGTGCGCATCCCGCAGGAAGGATTCGAAGTCCTCGTCAACATCCGTACCGCTCAAGACGGTCGCACGCTGGAGGAGCGGCTATTCAAGGTCCTTTCGAAGGGCAACGAAAACACCGTTGTGCTGACCATCGAGCCGGCATCCGAACGCGGGCAGATCCTGCTGATGAGAGGGCACGACCTGTGGCTTTTTCTTCCCAGGGTGTCGCAGCCGGTGCGCCTGTCGCTTGCCCAGCGGCTGGTGGGGCAGGTCTCGAACGGCGATATCGCGCGCGCCAACTTCGCCGGCGACTACACTCCCAGGCTGGTCGGCATGGAGAAGGCGGGGAACGATGACCTGTATGTGCTCGATCTAGTGGCGGTGGACCGCACGGTCACCTATCAGCGCGTGCGCTACTGGGTCAGGCAGGCCAGCTTTCGGCCGTACAAGGCGGAGTTCTATTCGCTTTCGGACCGGCTG
>QHYS01000320.1 GCA_003223325.1 Acidobacteriota bacterium | reverse complement strand
CCAGCGTGACGGGTCTGCCCGTCGAGCGCGTCACCGTTCGGTATGTGGAAACATCAGGCACGTACGGTCGCAGCGCCCATGCCGACTGCGCACAGTCTGCCGTGATCCTGTCACAGGAGGTTGGCGCTCCAGTGCGGTTGCAATTCATGCGCTGGGACGATCACGGTTGGGAGGCCTACCAGCCCGCACACACCGCCGACGTGAAGGTCGGCGTCGACGCGAACGGCAAGATCATCGCCTACGAGTATCACGGCTGGCAGCACGGCTTTGGCGGAGCTTACGTCGGACCCAAAGGTCAACAGCACATGGCCGAGTATGCCGAACTGCTCGCGACCGGACGCCAGGCCACCCTTAACAACGGCCTAAGGGCTCAGGGACCCACGCCATTTAACACAGGCGATATGTACGCGATCCCGAACTGGAAGATCGTGACTCACCGTGTGTCGCCGTTGGACGGCTATCTCAAGGGAAATCCACAGCGATCCCCCTTCGATATCGCGATCTCGTTTGGGGGTGAGCAGACGATTGACGAGGCGGCCTATCTGGCGAACCTCGATCCATATCTGTTCCGGCGGCAGAATATCAATGGCCCGGCCTGGCTATCGGTACTGGACGCAGTAGCGAAAGCGGCGAACTGGACACCGCGCAGCGCGGCCTCAAACCTCTCAGTGGGTCGAATACGCAGGGGCAGGGGCATCGCGGCAGGCACTCACTTGTCGTCTTACGGCTCGGCGGTGGCCGAAATCGAAGTCGACACGGAAACCGGTGAGATTATCGCCAAGCATATGTACGGAGCGATTGACGCGGGGCAAGCGATCAATCCTGGCATCATCGAAGACCAGATTACCGGCCAGATGTGCCAGGCAGCGAGCCGTATGTTAAAGGAAGAGGTGACGTTCTCGGCAACGAATGTGACCAGCCTGGACTGGAATAGCTATCCGGTATTGCGGTTCGGTGAAGCGCCGCAGGTAACCGCCATTTCGGTAATGCGGCAGGACCAAACGTCGAGCGGGGCAGGGGAGGAATGCCTGGCGGCCGGCGCCGCCGCGATCGCGAACGCATTTTTCGATGCGACCGGTGTGCGCATGCATAGATTTCCATTGACTCCACCGCGTGTACTGGCGGCGCTTAAGAAGGCTTAAGGGCGCCACAGAAGAGAAGATTAGGATACGGAGGATGACGATCATGCCCAGCGGAGATATGAGCCGGCGGGCGCTACTGCAGAACGCGGCGGTGCTGGGAGGCGTCGCTTCCAGACCTGGGCGCTTGGTCGCGCGGGTGCCCGGCGTCGCAAAAACTCTTGCCGCGGCTCGGGCGGAGATGGGTGCCAAGGCTATTGAGGAAGTGAAGCTGACCAATCTGATTACGATGTTCAGCGGCCCGGGCGGAAACGTGGTCGTACGGCACGGGGATTTTGACAAAGTGGTGGTAGACACGTTCGTACAGGGTGCGTTCCCCAGCTTGAAGCAGCGCCTCGACGCGATGAGTAATGCACCGATCCTGTACGTCATCAACACGAATTGGCTTTTCGATCACACCGACAATAACGAAAGCTTTCGCAAAGCGGGCGCTGAAATCGTTGCGCATGAGAATACAAAACGGCGCTTGTCAGAGTCGCACGATCTGCTTGGAATGCACTTCGATCCGGCGCCAGAGGCCGCATTACCGACGCAGACGTTTACGCAATTCCGCGACGTCAAGGTGGAAGTGCCTCCAGGTGTGGAGGAATACATCGACTTGGGATACCTTGCGCGAGCCCATAACGATACGGACATCTACGCCCATTTTGTTATGGGCGATGTGCTGCACCTTGGTGACACGTTCTTGAATGGCATGTATCCGTTCATTGATGCTGATATGGGCGGCAGCATCGGCGGGATAATCGCGGCTATCGAGGGCGCGCTCAAGGGGGTGAATCCACGAACGAAGATCGTGCCGGGGCATGGGCCGGTGGCCGATCGCACGGCGCTCATGAGATACCGGGACGTGCTTGTTACAGTGCGCGATCGCGTGCAGAAGTTGAAGATGGCCGGGCGAGGCGAACGAGAAGCCGTGGCCGCCAAACCGACCGCGGACCTGGATGCGATGTGGGGCCAGGGATTTGTACAGTCCGATGAGTTCGTATCCATGGTCTACAAGACGCTCTAGCCTTTTGCGGATCGTCGCCATTGTGATCGCCTCCGCAGCAATCCGGCCGATCAAGCTCTCCGCGCTCACCATCCGGTTAGCTCCTGCGGTATGGTAGGCATTTCCCCTGCTATCACCCAGATGAAAACGGAGTTCGAGCGGGCTCGTCGTTGGCGACGAGGACGCCGCGAACCCCTGCAGTTTGGTGACCTCCGTTGCGAGGCGCTGGACCGGTTCCTCTCGCTCGGCTTTCCTACACTGCAAGATGACGAATGGCGTTTTACCAACGTTGCTCCGATCGCCGAAAAGATTTTCACGCTGGCATTGCAATCGGCAAGCGACGCGAGGTATCTGAGTCTTACACCGTTGCGCCTGCCCGATGACTTCGGTACGGAGCTAATCTTCGTCAATGGTCACATCCTGACCGAGGCTTCGACCTGCCGCGGCCTACCACTCGGCGCACGCGTGGAATCGTTATCGCAAATCCTCGATTCGAGCTCACCTGACGTCATTTCGCACCTGGCCCGCGTAGCGCCCTTCGAGCGGCGGGCATTCGTGGCACTGAATACGGCTCTTTTTGCCGACGGCGCCTGCGTTCTTATTCCGGCACACACGGTAGTGGAGAAGCCCATCCACGTGCGGTTCATCTCGACCGGCGAGGCCGACATGCGGCCGGCGATGTCGAACCCGCGCGTGCTTGTGGTGCTCGACGATGCCAGTCAGGCCAATATCGTCGAGAGTTATGTAGGGCCGAAAGGTGTCCAGTACTTCACAAACGCAGTTACCGAAATCGTGCTCGGCGAAAACGCTGTTCTTGACCACTACAAGCTCCAGTGCGAGAGCATGCAGGCGTACCACACTAGCGCGACCAACGTCGTTGCGGCGTCTGGTGCGGACTGCTCGCGGCACTGCATTCACCTTGGTGGTGCGCTTGTTCGTGACGAGGTCGTCGCTGTGCTTGGCGGCCAGGGCGTGAAGTGCACGCTTAACGGGTTATACCTCGCGGATGGCGAGCGGCTGGTAGACAACCACACGACTATCGACCACGCAAAGCGGCGTTGCAGAAGTCACCAGATTTACAACGGGATTCTCGCGGACCGTGCCAG
>QHYS01000319.1 GCA_003223325.1 Acidobacteriota bacterium | reverse complement strand
TGGAAAAGTCCAGACCGCAACCCTCTCTCAAGGTCCAGCCCTCGCCGCTAAAGTGGACCACTTTTTCGCCGCCACTGACACCCCGCGCGGAAGGTCGGTTTACTGCGCGACGGCAGTTGCGGACTACATCCTTAATGGAGCCAATTGGAGCCTTGCAGAGAGACGTTGTGGATGCTAACCCATTGAAAGATATGGTAGGCCCGTGCGGGCTCGAACCGCAGACCTCTACCGTGTCAAGGTAGCGCTCTAACCAACTGAGCTACGGGCCTATGGCTTGTAACTCCCAACCTTGTTCTCCATCTTACGCGGCCTCGCCTTTCCCTGCAACTTCGCTCGATTTGGGAACATTGGGAACAATTACGGACGGAACCAAAGGACATACGCCCTTTAGTGCTCCCAAATCATTTGCGACTTGCTGCCGATCAGCGTCCTCGAAATGGGTATAGAGATCAGCCATTCTGAGGGTGGAGTGCCCGATCCAATCGTTGATGATTTTATCGGCTACCCCATTCTTTCGCAGGAACGAAACACGACCGTGAAGAAACGCGTGAAGACCGCCGTGCTTCATCCTGAGGGAATCCAGGATGAAATGAAGTTTCCTGCGGACGTTGTCCTTCGAAAATGGCGTGCCATTTCGAGTTTGGAACACGCGGCCCGACGTGCGTCCGCCAAGATGCTGGCGAAGCATCTCAGCCAACATGGCCTCGACGTGGACCACGCGATATCCTTTTTTCGTCTTTACTGATACTTCGTTCTGCTGATACACGCTTCGCCGAACGTGAATCCTCCGGTTGTTCAAATCGAGGTCGGCGACGTGGAGACCGAAGACTTCCCCGCATCGCAAACCCGTGCCCGCCAAGGAAGCGAACAGCGTGCGCCACTGCAACGTTTCAGCGTTCTGTCCCTTGGCAGCGTTGATGATCTGAACCATCTCGTCCGTGGTGAAGTACCGCTGCTCATTAAAAGGGATCTCAGGCAGGCGTAGATTCCAATCCCGCCAGATTTTCTTTCCCACGATCAGCTTCAGCACGGTGACGTCTCGAACCCGTAGTTTCAGCACTTCTCCAACACGGAACCCACAGCCATACAGGAGCCGGAAAACTTCCGGCATAATGAAATGCCGCAAAGGCGAACGCGCCGTAGGCTTGAGCGCGTCCACGGCCTGAAAGAACTTTCGAAGTTCTCCGTCGGTCAGCATTCTGGGCACAAAAGTTGATCGGTTTCGAGCCGCTAATGTGGAATCGGGCACATACGCGGAATAGCCAAGCCGGAACAAAAAGCGGGAGAATTGCCGAGTGACGGTGATTCGGTGCTGCTGGGTTCCCGCACGTTCGTGGGCTTTCTTTGCTAACCATTTCCGGGCGATGGAGGCAGGTAATTCACA
Source organism: Acidobacteriota bacterium (assembly GCA_003223325.1). Classification (GTDB taxonomy): domain Bacteria; phylum Acidobacteriota; class Terriglobia; order Acidiferrales; family UBA7541; genus Palsa-189. The sequence continues at coordinate 2,377 of QHYS01000319.1, read as the reverse complement.
CGTCGCCAAACCTTCCTGCATCAAAAATTTGTCGAGCTGTCGTAAGACTCGAGTCGGCTCCCGATAGGCGTACCCACAGGCGTGCTTTTCCTGAAGAAATTTCTCCATGCAGGCAGACAGAACGCTTTGGAACCCGTTGGATGGATCAGCTGGCATGATTCACCTCCTCGGGATTCAATGCCACACCTCGCAAGGCTTCTACATCCGCCTTCGCGTAGATCCGTGTTGATTCCAAACTGGTATGACCTAAGATCTCCGCAATGGTTGTAAACGGCGTGCCTTTTTCTAGCAGCCGAGTTGCTAGCGTATGTCGAAGGGAATGGAGACCCTGCTTTTGCGGGCTCCGAAAGGTGATCCCTGCCAGCCGGCGCCAATACGTGACAATGTCGTACAGATTGTTGTTTTCCCTGAAAGGATCAAACGGCGGGTTCACTTTGAGGAATACCTCCCGGTGTGTCGTTTGGGGACGGCCCGACTTCAAGTAGTCGATCAAGGCCTCGCCGACCTCGTTAGTCAAAGGCAGAGTCAACGGCGCGCCCGTCTTCCCTTGGGTGATTTCTATGGTCGAATCCTCCCAACGAAGGTTGTCCAGTTTCAGGGTGCGAATATCTCCAGCGCGCAATCCCAACCGGCATGCCAGTAAGAGGATGGCGTAATCTCGTTTCCCTTTCGCGGAACTGCGATCGACCGCACGGAGAAGCCGGACGAGGAGTTCCTGATCCCACACCGACGGAATCGTTGCATCCCTGGGAACGCGGACTTTCGGCAGCTCCGCACTGAGGTCTTTTTGCAGAATTCCACGCATGGTGAGAAATCGGAGAAAGGAACGCACATCGGATACGATTCGCGCGACCGTCTCCGGCTGCAAGTGTGGAGCCGATCCTTACAATATTGTTCGTAATCGCGAAGTGTGTTCTGCATGGCGGGAAGAAGATCAATGGACTGTACATCCATGACTGCTCGTTCGATGCGCCCCGTCCTGGCAAAATCGGCAAGCACCTTTACGCCGATTGCCATATGCCGACGCCAGTCATTGCCTGGCCCGTTCACCTGCTCGTCCATGGCGCGATGCTCCTCTAGAAAGCGCGTCAGCAAATTCGCGGAAAATTCATCCCCTAGGCCCTTCTCGCGGGACAATTCGATGAGGTGCTGCCAAGTTGCTCGATACCGGCTGCGTGATCTCCTGCTGTAGCCCAACCGCTCGATCTCGCCAAGCGCGTCAGCGACGAGTCGCCCCAGTTGCAAGTTTTCCGAACAGGTTTGTTCCATGACGAACCTCCTCTGAGATGTGGTGGCTTCGATGGCCACCGAGGAGTGCATCATGAAATCTTATGTGCTGTGATCCAAGCGGAAGGAGTTGACTACCAAGCACTTACTGCAGCGACTCTACATAACGCTCCACTGCGGATAATAGATCAGAAGGACCGAATTATGAGAAGGAAGTAGAGCAAAACCGAAGAGATCTTGAGATTCTGGCGCCATCTGCTTCGCATTATTCGGCAGGGAATGTGCAACCCTTCGGTCGTCACCAAAGGAGGTGCACATTGTCAGCAAAAGGATCACGAAATCAGTTTTATCTTCCCCGACTCGAAGAACACCTGAAACAACAGAGATATTCTTCAGGTCCAACAGAACGATACACGGCTGTGGCCAGACGATTCCTTTCCTACCTGAAGAAGCGAAATATCGCCGTCGAAGCTGCACGGCCGTCGCATGCCTGCCTCTATTACGCAATGAACTGCGGCACTACCGTAAGCGCCACGGACGTGCTCCGGAGTCGATGAGTGGTTGGCGATCCTCGCCCATTCCCGGAATCCACATGCACTTGCGTCTGGTCCACGGGCAATGGCCGCCAATTCCTATTCCCTCCACTCGCCGAGAGATCTTTCATCGGGACATTTGCGAAGAGTATGTAAAGTGGATGGGTGATATTCGCGGGCTGGCATTGGCAACCATATCCGAGTGCTGCGCGGAGGCACGTCGTTTTCTCATCTGGCTTGGGGAGCGTGGCAGTCAAAGAACCCTGTGCAATGCCACCGTCGCGGATGTCGACAACTATGTGATGCACAGGGCAAAATCGCATCGCCGCACCACCTCAACGAGCATCGCCACGCGTTTACGAAGCTTCTTGCGTTTCCTATTCACGACGGATGGAATCACTCGCAACCTTTCAACGGCGGTGGTTGGCCCGACCCTCTACGCCTTCGAATGTTGAAACCAAACGGTAGGCGTGGAAAAGGCGGGTGCTTTCTCCAGGCCTGGTAAGCCACCGCGATGGAAACGCGATCCGGAACTGATGGTCTGGCTCGACAGCTCGACTCTCTCTGACACAATTATGGGAAGGTGTAGTCGGCCAGATCCCAGCAAATGAAAGGGT